>DATCKT010000211.1:0-12576 GCA_036562195.1 Limnochordales bacterium | reverse complement strand
ACCGGCACCCCGGCCCGCCGGGCCGCCGCCAGCACCCGCTGGCGCTGCGCCTCCACGGCGGCGCGCGCCTCCTCGTCGCCGGCCAGCAGCCGCTCCCGCAATCCCATGGCCGCAGACAGATCCCCGCTGCCGAACCAAACCGCATCCACGCCCGGCACCGCGACGATCTCGTCGATCGCGGCCACGGTCTCGGGCTGTTCGATCAGCACGATGACGACGGTTTCCTCGTTGGCGTGGGAGACGAAGCGCAGCGGGTCGGCCGGGCGGTAGTCAAAGGCGCGGCTGGCTGGGCAGATGCCCCGCTCCCCTTCGGGTGGGAACTTGACAGCCGCCACCGCCTGCCGCACCTCGTTGGCGCCGCGCACCCGGGGCACGACCACACCCTTAGCCCCCAACTCCAGGGCCCGGTGGATAAAGACCGGCTCGACGCCCGGCACCCGCACCCGGTAGTCGCCGCAGTTGACCATGGGCTCGATGGCCAGCGTCATGCCTTCTTTCAAGCGCACGCCCCGCCCAGGCGGCCCGTAGTTGGGGATCTGCGGCGCCTCGTGCATCTCCCGGCCGATGCCGTGGCCGACAAAATCCCTGACCACCGAGAAGCCGGCCGCCTCCACATGGGTCTGCACCGCATGCCCAATGTCCGACAGCCGCCGGCCGACCACCGCCTGCTCGATGCCCTTGTAGAGCGCCTCCTCCGTCACGCGCATCAAGGTCTGCGCGAGCTCCGACACAGGCCCAATGCCGTAGGTCCAGGCCATGTCCCCGCAGAACCCATCCACAAAGGCACCGATGTCGATCGCGACGATGTCGCCCTCCACCAGCACCCGCTCGCCCGGGATCCCGTGCACCACCTCGTCGTTGACGCTGGTGCAGCAGCTGGCGGGATATCCCCGGTAGCCCTTGAAGGCCGGGCGCGCCCCCTGCCGCAGCAAGAACTCCTCCACCCACGCGTCGATTTGGCCCGTGGTGATCCCGGGCCGCAGCCGCTCCCGCAGCATATCGTGGGCTTGAGCCACCACCCGGCCGGCTCGCCGCATCAGGGCGATCTCGGCCTCGCTCTTGAGCACGATCATCGGCCGCCGCCCGCTCCCACGTCCTGCCGGCGGGCGCTCAAGGCGGCCAAGATGTCGGCCAGCACGGCGGGAATGGCCTGCTGGCCGTCGACCTCCACCAGAATGCCTTTGCGGCGGTAGTACTCCACCACCGGGTGGGTCTGGGCCATGTACACCTGCAGGCGCCGGCGGGCCGTCTCCTCCGAGTCGTCGGGGCGCTGCACCAGCGGCCCCCCGCAGCCCGGGCACCGGCCGCCGCCCTTGTCCACTTGGTCCCGGCTGTACGTGGCGCCGCATTGGGCGCACACCCGGCGGCTCGCGATGCGCCGGATGGCCTCCTCCGGCGGCACGTGGATGTACACCGCCGCATGAAGCGGCCTTCCGACGGACGCCAGCTTCTCGTCCAACGCCTGCGCCTGGGGCACCGTGCGCGGAAACCCATCCAACACAAAGCCAGCCCGGGCATCGGGCTGCGCGAGCCGCTCCTCCACCAGGGCCACCGTCAGATGATCCGGCACCAGCTCTCCCCGTTCCACGTACTCCTTCACCTGGCGCCCCAGCGCCGTGTCCGACCGCAACACCGCCCGGAACATATCGCCCGTCGAAATGCGCGGGATGCCGAGGCGTTGAGCGAGGAGCTCCCCTTGGGTCCCCTTGCCTGCCCCGGGCAATCCCAGCATGACCAGCCGCACGTCATCGCCCCCGTCCGGACCCGGGCTCCTACTTAAGGAACCCCTCGTAGTGACGCATCAACAGCTGCGCCTCGATCTGCTTCATCGTGTCCAGCGCGACGCCCACCACGATGAGCAGCCCCGTGCCCCCGAAGTACAGGAAGGACGTGGGCATCTGGGTGATCGCGGCCATCACGTAGGGCATGACGGCGATGATACCCAGGAACAGCGCACCCGCCAGCGTCAACCGGCTCAGAACCCGATCCAGGTATTGGGCGGTCGGCTTGCCCGGTCGCAGGCCGGGAATGAAGCCGCCGTACTTCTTCATGTTCTCGGCGACGTCAACCGGATTCCACGTCACAGCCGTATAGAAGTACGTGAAAAAGATCACCAGCAGGAAGTACAGTAAATTATACCCAAAGGTCCCAATCCCAATCACGCGGTCCACGAAGGGCGCGATGGACGGCACAAACTGCGCGATGGTGAGCGGGAAAAACAGCACCGAGGACGCGAAGATGACGGGGATGACGCCCGCCTGATTGATTCGCATCGGAATGTGCGTGCTGCTGCCGCCGTACATCCGCCGCCCGACGACCCGCTTCGCGTACTGCACCGGGATCCGCCGCTCCCCCTGCTGGACCAGGATGATCGCGGCGATGACCACGAGCCCGGCCACCAAGAAGAACAGTACGCTGAAGGGATTGATGCCGCCCTCGCCGATGGCCTGGATCAGGTTGTACGTGCCCACCGGCACGTCGGCCACGATACCGGCAAAGATGAGCATCGAGATGCCGTTGCCGATGCCGTGCTCGGTGATCTTCTCGCCCAGCCACATGAGGAACGTGGTCCCCGCCGTCAACGTCACGACGATGCTGACGAAGGTGAACCAGTTGGGATCTGCAATCACGCCCCAGCTGTTGGCCAGGGCGGTGATGCCGATGGCCTGGACAATGCCCAGCACCGCCGTGCCGTAACGGGTGTACTGCTGGATCACCTTGCGCCCCTCGGGACCTTCCTTGGCCAGCTCTTCCAGCCGCGGGATCACGATCGTCAACAGCTGCAGGATGATGGACGCGGTGATGTAGGGGTTGACGCCCATGGCAAACACGGTGAAGCGGCCGAGGGCGCCGCCGGAAAACAGGTTCAGGAACCCGAAGATGTTCCCCCCGGCCACCCCCAGCTGCTCCGCCAGCGCCGCCGCGTTCACACCCGGCACCGGCACGAAGGACCCGATGCGAAACACTACGAGCAGCCCCAAGGTGTACAGGAGCTTGCGGCGCAGGTCCCCGATCCGCAGCGCGTTTCTCAGCGCGTCCAGCACTCAGATCACCTCGACCGTGCCTCCGGCGGCCTCAATCTTCGCCGCCGCGGCCTTGCTGAAGGCATGCGCGCGGACCGTCAGCGCCCGCGTCAACTCCCCGTCGCCCAGCACCTTAATGCCGTCTTTCACGTCCCGCACGACCCGGGTTTCCAGAAGCAGCTCCGGCGTCACCACGGTACCCGGCTCAAACCGGTTCAGGGCCTCCACGTTCACGGCCACCAGCGACCGGCGGAACGGCGCGTTGGTGAACCCCCGCTTGGGCAGACGCCGCTGAAGCGGGGTCTGGCCGCCCTCGAACCCGGGCCCCTTGGCCCCGCCAGAACGAGCCTTCTGGCCCTTGGTGCCGCGACCGGCCGTCTTGCCCCGGCCCGACCCGGTCCCCCGGCCGACCCGCTTGGACTTGCGCCGCGAACCCGGAGCTGGACGCAACTCGTGCAGCATCATCTTACACTTCCTCCACTTCAACCAGGTGGCGGACCTTGTACACCATGCCGCGCACCGTGGGAGTGTCCTCTTTTACCACCGAGTGGTTGAGGCGGCGCAAGCCCAGCGCGCGCAGGGTATCCCGCTGGTCCTGCGCGTAGCCGATCGCGCTCTTCTTCCACGTGATCTTCAACTGCCCGGCCATGGCGCGCCCTCCTAACCGAGAATCTCCTCAACGGTCTTGCCCCGGATGGCCGCCACCTGCTCCGCCGTGCGCATCTGCTGCAGGCCCTTGAGGGTCGCCCGCACCACGTTGATGGGGTTGTTGGAACCCAGCGACTTGCTCAGCACGTTCTTTACGCCCGCCAGTTCCAACACCGCGCGCACGGGCCCGCCCGCGATGACGCCGGTGCCCGGCGAGGCCGGCTTCAGGAACACCATGGCGCCGCTGAAGCGAGCCGTGACCTCATGGGGCAGCGTCGAGCCCACGATGGGCACGGTAATCATTTCCTTTTTTGCGGCCTCCGTACCTTTGCGAATGGCCTCCGACACTTCCCGGGCCTTGCCCACGCCCGCGCCGACCCGGCCGGCACCGTCGCCGACCACCACCAGCGCGGCAAACCGGCGCGTGCGGCCGCCTTTCACCGTCTTGGACACCGGGTTGATCCACACAACCCGCTCTTCCAGCTCGGGCTGATTCTCCCGTCGACTCCGCTCACTGCGCATGGGCCTCCACCTCCCCTCTTAGAACTGCAGCCCCGCTTCGCGGGCACCTTCGGCCAAGGCTGCGACCCGGCCGTGGTACAAGTTGCCGCCCCGGTCAAATACGACCTTGGTGATCCCCTTGCTCTTGGCCCGCTGGCCAATCAAGCGGCCCACCTCGCGGGCGGCCTCCTTGTCGCCGGTCCGCTCCAGGCGCCCCCGCAGCTCGGGGTCGAGGGTGGATGCGGCCACCAGGGTGTGGCCCCGCGTGTCGTCGATGATCTGGGCGTACATATGCTTAAGGCTGCGGTAGACCGACAGCCGGGGACGTTCCGGGGTCCCCTTCACCTTGCGGCGCAGGCGCAGATGGCGGCGCTTGCGCCCCTCAACGCGCGTCAGCCTGGCCATGTCCGGATCCCTCCAGCGTTACTTCTTGCCGCCCTTGCCGACCTTGCCGGCCTTGCCGGCCTTGCGGCGCACGTGCTCGCCCACGTAACGGATGCCCTTGCCCAGGTACGGCTCCACCGGTCGGATCCGCCGAATCCGCGCGGCGATTTCGCCGACCAGCTCCTTGTCCGCACCCCGCACGGTGATCTGGGTGGGCTGGGGCACGTCGAACTCGATGCCCGGGGGCGGTACGACCTCCACCGGGTGCGAGTAGCCCATGGCCAGGACGAGCTTCTCCCCCTGCTTGCTGGCCCGGTAGCCGACACCGCTGATCTCCAAGCTCTTCTGAAACCCTTCGGTTACACCCTTCACCATATTGGCCACCAGCGTGCGGGAAAGCCCGTGCAGCGCGCGGTGCGCGGGTTCATCGGAGGAACGGCTGACGACGATGCGCCCATCGTCCACCTTCACCTCCACCGCCTCGTGCAGCGTCCGGGTCAGTTCGCCTTTGGGCCCCTTCACCCGCACCGTATTGCCGTCCAGCGTCACCTCGACCCCCGCCGGGATCGGGATCGGCTGTTTCCCGATGCGTGACACAACCGTAACCTCCCTCGCGCCGCTACCACACGTAGCAGATCACTTCGCCGCCCACACCCTGCCGGCGCGCTTCCTTGTCGGTCATGACGCCCTTGGACGTGGACAGCACCGCGATCCCGAGCCCGCCGAGCACGCGTGGGATCTGATCCCGGCGGGCGTACACCCGGCGGCCGGGCTTGCTGATGCGCTTCAAACCTGCGATGACCCGCTGCTTGTTGGGGCCGTACTTCAGATACAGCCGCACAATGCCCTGCTTCCCGTCGTCGATGACGCGGTAATCGCGGATGAAGCCTTCCTGCTTGAGGATGCGGGCCAATTCCTTTTTCAGGTTCGAAGCCGGCACATCCACCGAATCATGATACACCATGCTGGCGTTGCGGATCCGCGTCAGCATATCCGCAATCGGGTCGGTCATCACCATGTCCCTACCACCCCTTTCACCGTCACCAACTGGCCTTGACCACGCCCGGGATCTGTCCGCGGTGGGCCAGGGTGCGGAAGCACACGCGGCACATGGCAAACCGCCTCATGTACCCCCGGGGGCGGCCGCAAATGCGGCACCGGTTGACCTTCCGGGTGCTGAACTTGGGCGGCCGCTTCGCCTTGGCAATCATCGACTTCTTGGCCATGGTTTCACCTCTCTCATGCCGCCCGGAAGGGCATCCCCAATTCCGAAAGCAGGGCGTAAGCTTCTTCATCGGTCTTGGCCGTGGTGACGATGACCACGTCCAGCCCGCGAATCTTGTCGACTTTGTCGTACTTGATCTCAGGGAAGATCAGTTGCTCCCGCAGGCCGAGGCTGTAGTTGCCGCGCCCGTCAAAGCCCTTGGGCGATACGCCGCGAAAGTCCCGGATGCGGGGCAAACCTACATTGATCAGCTTGTCGAGGAAGTCATACATGCGCTGCCCCCGCAATGTAACCTTGAGGCCCACGGGCATGCCGGCGCGGATCTTGAAGGCCGCGATGGACTTCTTGGCCCGGGTGATGGCCGGTTTCTGGCCGGTGATGGCCATCAGGTCCTCCATCGCTCCGTCCAGTGCCTTCGCGTCCTGAGCGGCCTCGCCCACGCCCATGTTGAGCACGATCTTCTCCAGCTTCGGCACCTGCATGACGCTCTTATAGCCAAACCGCTCCCGCAGCGCGGGCACGACTTCCTTCTCGTACTTTTCCTTAAGCCGCGACACTCCCGCCCCTCCTTTCCCCCGTTAGTCCACGGTCTTGCCGCAGCGGACGCACTGGCGCACGACACCCTTCTCCGTGCGCTGGCGCCGCATCCGTGCCGGCCGCTTGCAGTGGGGGCATACCAACAGCACGTTGCTGGCCGCGATGGGCCCCGGCCGCTCCACAACCCCGCCCTGGGGGTTGGTGCGGGTCGGCCGCATGTGCCGCTTCTGAATGTTGACGCCCTCCACCACGACGCGGCCTTCCCGGGGACGAGCCTCCAACACCTTGCCAGTCTTGCCCTTGTCGTCCCCGGCAATGACCATCACCGTATCGTCCTTCTTGACGTGCAGCTTCAGCGGTTTCGCGAGCACCTTGCGAGCCATGCCGTCCCCCTCCTGCTACAGCACTTCCGGAGCCAGGGACACGATGCGCATGAAGTCCCGCTCCCGCAGCTCCCGGGCCACGGGCCCGAAGATGCGGGTCCCGCGCGGGTTGCCCTGCTCGTTGATGATGACCGCGGCGTTCTCGTCAA
This sequence comes from Limnochordales bacterium, assembly GCA_036562195.1. Classification (GTDB taxonomy): domain Bacteria; phylum Bacillota; class Limnochordia; order Limnochordales; family ZCTH02-B6; genus ZCTH02-B6. Next base: position 5,726 of record DATCKT010000211.1, on the reverse strand, counting down.
ACTTGATGGTGCTCCCGTCGGGACGCCGCGTCGCCTTGGTGGTGCGGACCACCACCGCCTTCACCACGTCGCCCTTCTTGACCACGCCGCCGGGCGTGGCCTCCTTGACCGATGCGACGATCACGTCGCCAACCCGCGCGTACCGTCGCTTGCTCCCGCCCAGCACGCGAATGCACAACAGCTCTTTGGCGCCGGAGTTGTCCGCCACCTTGAGCCTGGACTCCTGCTGAATCACCGCAGTCCGCCTCCCTCACTCAGCCCGGCGGATGATCTCGACCACGCGCCAGCGCTTCTCCTTGCTCAGGGGCCGGGTCTCCATGATCCGGACCACGTCCCCGGCGCGGCACGAGTTCTCCTCGTCGTGGGCCTTGAACTTCTTCGTGCGGCGCATGGTCCGCTTGTACAGGGGGTGGGTCACCGTCCGCTCGACGGCGACCACCACCGTCTTGTCCATCTTATCGGAAACCACGGTTCCAATCCGGGTCTTGCGCATGCCGCGCTGGGATTCCGCCACCGACGATCCCTCCTCACGCTTGCCCGAGCCGTTACCGGCGGATGTTCAGCTCCCGCTCCCGCTTGATGGTGTGAATCCGGGCGATGTCCTTGCGCACCGCCCGCACCCGCATCGGATTGTCCAGCTGCCCCGTAGCCAGCTGGAAGCGGAGGTTGAACAGCTCCTCCTTCAACTCGGCCAGCTTGCGCTCCAGTTCCTCATTGCTCAACTCGCGCACCTCTTCGGCCTTCATGGCGCTTCACCACCCGCGACGCGTGCGCGCTCAATGATCTTCGTTTTCACCGGCAGCTTGTGGGCCGCAAGGCGCAGCGCCTCCCGCGCCACATCCTCGGATACGCCGCCCACCTCAAACATAACCCGGCCGGGCTTCACCACGGCCACGTAAAACTCGGGCGAGCCCTTGCCGCCGCCCATGCGCACCTCCGCCGGCTTCTTGGTCACCGGCTTGTGCGGGAAAATGGTGATCCACACCTTGCCGCCGCGCCGCATGTGCCGGGTCATCGCGACACGGGCCGCCTCGATCTGGTTGCTGGTGATCCAGCCCGCCTCCTGCGCCTGCAGGCCAAAGTCGCCGTACTGCACCGTCGCACCTCGCGTGGCCACGCCCCGGCGCCGGCCGCGGAAATGCTTGCGGTACTTGAGCTTCTTGGGTACCAGCACCGTTCACTCGACCCCCTGCGGCACCGCCGCCGCCGTCTTGCGCTCGGGCAGCACCTCGCCCTTGTAGATCCATACCTTCACGCCGATGCGGCCGTAGGTCGTGCCGGCCTCGGCAAAGCCGTAGTCTATGTCCGCCCGCAGCGTCTGCAGCGGAATGGAGCCTTCCGGCGCCCACTCGGTGCGCGCGATCTCCGCACCCGCGATGCGCCCAGAGATCATCACCTTGATCCCTTTTGCGCCCAGCCGCATGGCCCGCTGCATGGCCTGCTTCATGGCCCGGCGGAAGGAGACGCGCCGCTCCAGCTGAAAGGCGATGTTCTCCGCCACCAGTTGGGCGTCCAGTTCCGGCACCTTGATCTCCACGATGTTGATCTGGATCTGCTTGCCGGTCTCCTGCTCCAGCTCCTTGCGCAGGCGGTCCACTTCCGCGCCGCCCTTGCCGATGATCATGCCCGGCCGCGCCGCGTGGATGGTCAGCTTAACCCGGTTCGCGGCGCGCTCGATGTCGATCCGGGAGACGCCGGCGGTGAAGAAGCGCTCCTTGATCTCTTTCCGGATGCGCAGGTCCTCGTGGAGCAGGTCCGCGTACTCCTTCTTATTGGCGTACCAGCGACCCTGCCAGTCCTTGATGATTCCCAGCCGCAACCCGTAGGGGTGTACTTTCTGCCCCAAGGTCAACTCCTCCTCACTGGCGCTCCCGCACGACGATCGTGATGTGGCTCATCCGCTTCTGGTACCGGTCGGCGCGGCCGCGGGCCCTGGGCATGATCCGCTTCAGGGACGGGCCCTCGTCCACATACGCCTTGACCACCACGAGCTCGTTGACGTTCATGTCGTGGTTGTTTTCGGCGTTGGCCGCCGCGGACTTCACCACCTTCTCCACGATCCGTGCCGCCCGCTTGGGCGTAAACCGGAGCATGGCCAGGGCTTCACCCACCGGCTTGCCCTTGATGATCCGCGTCACTTGCCGCGCCTTGCGGGGCGAAATCCGCACATACCGGGCAACCGCCCTCCCCTCCATCGTCCTTCCCTCCTGCCGGCCTACCGGACCCGCGACGTGCGCTCAGTGCTGCCGGCGTGGCCGCGGAATGTCCGGGTCGGCACAAACTCTCCCAGCTTGTGACCGACCATGTCCTCGGTGATGTAGATGGGCACATGGCGCCGGCCGTCGTGGACCGCGAGAGTGTGCCCAACAAACTCGGGAAAGATGGTGGAGTCCCGGGACCAGGTTTTGATCACCCGCTTGTTTCCCGTCTCGTTCATCTCCCGAATCTTCTTCAGCAGACTCGGATGGGCGTAGGGCCCCTTCTTGCTCGACCTGCCCATAGCCAACCTCCTCTCCCCGCCGGCCTACTTACGCCGCCGCACGATGAGTGCATCGGACCTCTTGTGCTTCTTTCGCGTCCGCGCGCCAAGGGTGGGCTTGCCCCACGGCGTGACCGGTCCCGGCATCCCGATAGGCGCCTTGCCTTCGCCGCCGCCGTGCGGGTGGTCCACCGGGTTCATGGATACGCCCCGGTTGTGGGGCCGGCGGCCCAGCCAGCGCTTGCGGCCGGCCTTGCCCAGCACGATGTTCTCATGCTCGGGGTTGCCCACTTGCCCGATGGTGGCACGGCACTCGATGCGCACCTTGCGGAACTCGCCCGACGGCAGCCGCAGCGTCGCGTAGTTGCCTTCCCGGGCCATGAGCTGCGCGGCCACGCCGGCGCTGCGGGCCAGTTGCGCGCCCCCGCCGGGCCGCAGCTCGATGGCGTGCACCAAGGTGCCCACCGGAATCTGGCTCAAGGGCAACGCGTTGCCGGGCCGGATGTCCGCATTGGGCCCCGACTCCACCCGGTCGCCCACCTTAAGGCCCAGCGGGGCCAGGATGTAGCGCTTCTCGCCGTCCGCGTAATGCAGCAGCGCGATGCGGGCCGACCGGTTGGGGTCATATTCGATGGCCGCCACCTTGGCCGGCACGCCGTCCTTGTCCCGCTTGAAGTCGATGATGCGGTACAGGCGCTTGTGGCCGCCGCCGCGGAAGCGGGCCGTGACGCGCCCTTGCGCATTGCGGCCGCCGGTCTTCTTCAGCGGCTCCACCAGGGAACGCTCGGGCTCTGTCTTGGTGATCTCCCCGAAGTCCGCCACCGTCATGCCGCGGCGGCCGGGCGAGGTCGGCTTGTACTTCTTGATGGCCATAGCAGCGCTTCCCTCCTCACCATCAGAGCCCCTCAAAGATGGGGATCTGCTGGCCCTCCTGCAGTGTCACGATGGCCTTCTTCCGGTCTGGCGTGCGGCCGATGAAACGCCCTTGGCGGCGCAACTTGCCGCGCTGCCGAATGGTGTTGACCTTCACGACCTTCACATTGAAGATGCTCTCGACCGCCCGCTTGATCTGGGTCTTGTTGGCCGAACGATCGACCTCAAACACGTACTTGCCCTGCTGCATCAGGTCCGTGCTCTTCTCGGTCACGATCGGCCGCTTGATGACATCGCGCGGGTCCATCACCCCAAAGCCTCCTCCAGTTTGGCCACGGCGGCCCGGGTCAGCACCAGCGGGTCGTGGGCCAACACCTGGTACACGTTGATGTCCGCGGCCTGGGCCGTGCCCGCTCCCGGAAGGTTGCGGGCCGAGAGCTCCACGTTGCGGTCTCGCTCGCCCAGCACGATAAGCGGCTTGCGGTCGGCCCCCAGCCGCTTGAGCACGCCGGCCATCTCTTTCGTCTTGGGCTGGGCCAGCTTCAGGTCATCAAGCACAATGAGGGCCCCGTCCCGCACCTTGGCCGACAACGCCGACCTCAGCGCCGCCCGGCGCGCCTTCTTGGGCATGGCCTGGCGGTAGTCGCGCGGCTTGGGACCGAACACCACGCCGCCGCCTACCCAGATGGGCGAACGGATGCTGCCGTGCCGCGCCCGCCCGAGGCCCTTCTGCCTCCAAGGCTTGCGGCCGCCGCCCCTCACTTCACCCCGGGTCTTGGTGGACGCGGTGCCCTGGCGCTGGTTGGCCAGGTACATGACCACGGCTTGATGCAACAAGGCCTCGTTGACCTCGGCACCGAAGACGGTGTCCGACAGCTCGATCTCCCCGACGGGCTGGCCCTCCTGGTTATACACCGAAACCTTTGGCATCGCAACGTCGCCTCCAAACCCCATCGGTCACGACTTGTGCTTCACCGTTTCCTTGATCAGCACGAGGCTGCCCCGCGGCCCGGGCACCGAACCCTTCAGCAAGATGAGGTTGCGGTCCGCGTCCACCCGCACCACCTTCAAACCCTGGATGGTGCGGCGTTCGCCTCCCAGGCGGCCGGCCATCCGGCGCCCCGGGAACACCCGCTGCGGGCCCGTCGATCCCAACGACCCGACCCGGCGATGGTACATGGAGCCGTGGGACATGGGGCCCCGGTTGAAGTTATGGCGCTTGACCGTACCGGCGAAGCCCTTGCCCTTGGTCACGCCCACCACATCCACGTACTCGCCGGCGCTGAAGACGTCGGCCTTGATCTCCGCGCCGACCTCCAGCCCCGCGAACTCCTCATCCGCGCGCACCCGCACTTCCCGCAGGTAGCGCACAGGCTTGACGCCCGCCGCCTGGAAGTGCCCCTTGAGCGGCTTGTTCACCCGCTTCTCCGGCAGCGGGTCAAAGCCCAGCTGCAGTGCGGTGTAGCCGTCCCGTTCGGCGGTGCGCTTCTGCACAACGACACACGGGCCGGCCTCGATCACCGTCACCGGCACCGCGTGCCCGGTTTCGTCAAAGATCTGCGTCATGCCAAGCTTCTTCCCGAGAATGCCCTTGGGCACTCTGTTGCACCTCCCTTGCCCGGATTGCCCCTCGCGGCGTGGGTTGGCACCCGATCTACCCTAGCGCGGGATCGCCTTGCCGGCAATCCCCCAGCGGGGACACCCGATGCGGGTCCCGCCACCGCGCACGGCTAAAGCTTGATCTCGATGTCCACCCCGGCGGGCAAATCCAGGCGCATCAGCGCGTCCACCGTCTTGGGCGTCGGCTCCAAAATGTCGATGAGCCGCTTGTGGGTGCGCATTTCAAACTGCTCCCGCGAATCCTTGTGGATGTGGGGCGAGCGCAGCACCGTAAACACGTGCCGCTCGGTCGGCAGCGGCACCGGCCCCGACACCATCGCCCCGGTGCGCTTGGCGGTTTCCACGATGCGCTCCGCCGAGCTGTCCAGCAACTTGTGGTCAAAGGCCTTCAGCCGAATCCGGATCTTCTGCTTCATGATCGCTTGCCTCCTCTTGCCGCTCCCAGCGGCAGGGCCTGCCGCGAAAATTCCCCCGCGCCGCCGGAGAAAGCGCGCGGGCAACCTCCCGCCTCATCGGCCCGCAATAGCCGGCGGCCGCGGGCGAGCACGGCCTGTGGCGCCAGGGCGACCGCGCCCCCGCACGCGCGCCGTGCGCCCGCCGGCCCGCCGGCTCGTTACGCCAAGATCTTGGTGACCACGCCCGCGCCCACGGTCCGGCCGCCCTCGCGAATCGCGAACCGCAAGCCTTCCTCCAACGCAATCGGCGTGATCAGCTCCACCGTCATCTGCACGTTGTCGCCGGGCATCACCATCTC
>DATCKT010000340.1:0-4171 GCA_036562195.1 Limnochordales bacterium | reverse complement strand
CGAACCCGCGATCTCCGGCGTGACAGGCCGGCGTGTTAAACCCCTACACCACGGCTCCGCAAGCTGTTCGGCTGCAAACCGCCTCAGCAACAGCTATACTAGCACAGCCCGCCAACGCCTGTCAAGCGCTCCCTGACGCTCTAAACCCAGCACCGCCCATTGAGCGGCGTTGATCAATTCATCGGGAAGCACCGGTCTCGACCTGCTCCGGTCGAGGCAACGCTCGCGTCCTTCCCGGCAAAAACACCGCCAAGCCCGCCCCCGCTGCCGCCAGCAAGGCGATGGTCGCCAGCGCCGCAGGCAATCCCCACACGTCGGCCGCCCGCCCGAGAAACGTGGCGGCGATGCCGCCGGTGCCCACTGAGAAACCCAGCATCAACCCGGACGCAAGGCCGATGTTGTTCGGCAGCAGCTCTTGCCCCAGCACCGTCGTCACGCCGAAGGAAGCGAAAACGGCCGCGCCTGCGGCCATCAAAACAGGGTAGGCCCAGATCCCAGCAGCATATTGGAACAGCCATAGGAAAGGCGCCGCCAAAAGCAGCGACCCGAGAATGACCTCGCGCCGGCCGTACCGGTCCGCCAGCCAACCGGCGACAAGACCGCCGACGGCCCCTGAGGCCAAAAACACCGTAAGCCGCCAACTGGCGGCCTGGGTGCCGAGCCCCACGTATCCCTCGTAGTAAAGCGGGATGAACGTGGTCATGGAAACATGCACCGACGACCGCATGGCCACCACCAGCAGCAGCAGGACGAGCCCGCGCACGTTGGCGGCAGCGGCTCCCACCTGCTCTCCACCTGTGCGGGCCTGCCGGCGTGGCGGGATGCGCGCGTACATCTCGGGCACATGGCGAATCAAAAGCAAAGCTGCCGGCACCGACACCAGCAAGAAAACCGCGACTCCCGGCAGGCCAAAGGTCACCAGCGCGGTCCCCATCAGCAATGGTCCCAGGGCGGTGCCCACGTTGCCTCCCAGCGCGAACACCGACATGGACCACGCCTTGCGGTCGCCGCTGGCGAAGTGTGCGATCTTGGAACCCTCAGGATGGAACGCCGCCACGCCCAGGCCCATCACGAAGACCCCGACTGCGGCCGTCACGAAGCTGTCCCCGAAAAGGAGAACCACGAACCCAGCCGATGCCAAGAGGCAGCTGGCAGGCACCAGCCACCGGGTGGAGATGCGGTCGCTCAGCGCGCCAAAGGCCGGCTGCACCACCGAGGAGGAGACTTGGCTCAGCAGCACCAGCAGGCCGACCATGGCGTAGGACAGGCCGTGCTCTTCCCTCAGCAGCGGCAGCAGCACCGCCAGCCCGCCGGGGTGCATGTCGACCACCAGGTGGCCAAGGGCCATGAGCAACAGGATGCGCAGGCTCATGGTGAAACCCCTAGGCGCCGGCGCCCGCCGGGGCCGCGGCTTCCAGACCCGTGCGGTGCTGCCGGAAGAGCAGGCGCAAGCTGTTGAGGATGACGAGCACAGTGCTGCCTTCGTGGCCCACGACGCCAATGGCCAGCACGAGGCCATGGGTCAGCACGAGCGCGGACAGGACCACGATCACCGCCAGGGCGAAGACGATGTTTTGCCAGATGATGCGCCGGGTGCGCCGGCTCAAGCTCACGGCGTGGTTGAGCTTGGCCAGGTCGTTGGTCATCAAGACCACGTCCGCCGTCTCCAGGGCGACGTCGGTGCCCGCCGCACCCATGGCGACGCCGACGGTCGCGGTGGCCAGGGCAGGGGCGTCGTTGACGCCGTCTCCCACCATCGCGATGGGGCCGACCGTCTGGCGGAGGCGGGTGATAATCTCAGCCTTCTCACCCGGCAGCAATTCCGCGTACACCTCATCCACGCCCGCCTGGCGGCCGATGGCCTCCCCCACCCGGCGGTTGTCGCCCGTGAGCAGCACGACCTTGCGGATCCCCTGCTCTTTCAGGCGCCTGATCATGTCCGCCGCGCCGGGCCGCAGGCCGTCCACCACCGCCAGAAGACCGATGACGGTGTCCTCCACGCCGACGAACATCACCGTCTTCCCCTGCTGTTCCAGCTGCTCCGCCTGGGCCAGCACACCCGCGGAAACCGCACCAACCCGCTCCTGCAACAGGCGACGGTTTCCGAGCCACACCGCCCGCCCGTCGACCTCGGCGGTAATCCCTTTCCCCGGCAAGGCCATCGTGTTCTCCGCCGCGCCCCACTCGAGCCCAGCGGCCTCCGCCGCTTCCAGAACCGCACGGGCCAGGGGATGTTCAGAACGTCCCTCAGCGGCCGCCGCCAGGGCCAGCACCTCTTGCCGCTCCCGCCCATCCAGGGCGATGATATCCGTCACCCGCGGCTTGCCGACGGTGAGCGTTCCAGTCTTGTCGAAGCAGATGGCGGTCACCTCGGCCAGGTTTTCCAAGTGCATGCCGCCCTTGAACAGCACGCCGCTGCGGGCGCCGTTGGCGATGGCCGCCACCACGGGTGCCGGCACCGCCATGGCGACGGCGCAGGGCGAGGCCACCACCATGAAGGTGATGGCCCTGTAGATGGACGCTGACCAGTCGTGGCCTAACAGGCCCGAGACGACCGCGACCAAGATCGTCGCCACGATCACACCGGTGGCGTAGTACTGCTCGATCCGGTCGATGACGCGCTGGGTAGGTGCCGCCTCGCTCTGGGCCTCCTCCACCATGCGGATGATCTTGCTGATGACGGTCTCGTGGGCCGGCTTGGTCACCCGCACCTCGAGGGCGCCGAAGAGGTTGACCGTGCCGCCGAACACCTCTTCCCCCTCGCCCTTGTCCACCGGGAGGGATTCGCCGGTGATGGACGACTCATCCAGCGAAGACGCGCCCGCCACGATGCGGCCGTCAATGGGCACCCGCTCGCCGGGCCGGACCACGATGACGTCGCCCACGGCCAGCTCCTCGATGGGTACCAGCCGCGTCTCGCCACCGGGATCCTTCCGCAGCGCTGCCTGGGGCCGCACGGACATGAGCGCCGTGATGGCCCGCCGCGTCCGCTGCAGCGTATAAAACTGCATCGCGTTGCTCAAGGAGAACAAAAACAGCAGGACGCCGCCTTCGAACCATTCGCCGATGGAGGCCGCCGCCACCGCCGCCAGGACCATGAGCAAGTCCACGTCGATGCGCCGCTTTTGGACGAGCTCCTGCAAGCCCTGCCAGAGGCTGAACGCGCCCCCGCACGCGTACGCAAGAACGTAGCAAGCGATGATGACGCCGCGCCCGGCCCCCGCCCCGGCCGCCCCTTGGGCGGCAACGAGAAACAAGGTACACCCCGCCACCGCCATGGCCAAGCGGTGCCGCTCCCACAGCCGCCGGAGGGTCTCGTGGGCGGGGCTTTGTCGCACGTCCCCGCTCTGCCCGGCGCCCCCAACCCCTTGCCTTTGCCCTAGGTCGGCCTGCCTTTGCCCTAGGTCGGCCGCCCGCGCACCCGCGTCCGCGCGGGAGAGGGTATCCGCCATTGCGCCTCGCTCCTTAATGTGTTTCCCTGCTCACCGTAGCACGGAAACACGGATTCCGTCGACGTTAACGGTCCGTGTTCGGGCGCACGAAAGGCAAAGGTAAGGTGACGGCGGGCCTAACCGGCGCTGGAGGCAACGGCGCTCATTTCGTGGCGAATCTCGCCGCGCTCGATGGTGTAGACGCGGTGTGCGAGCCGCTCCAGGCGGGCAGCGTCCGATTCGGCCACCAGCACGGCAACCCCCCGCTCGCTGAAGGCGTGCACCACCTCGATGAGCCTGTCGGCCAGGGCCGGGGCCACGCCTTCGAAAGGCTCGTCCAGGAGCAGCAGCCGCCGGCCGTACATAAAGCTTCGCGCCAGCGCCACCAGTTTTTGCTGCCCGCCGCTCAGCTGTTCCGCGGTGCGCTTCGCCAACGGGCGCAGTTCCGGAATGACCTGAAAGATCATGTCCAGGCGCTCAGCCTCATCGGCCAGGCGCAGGGACCACGCCGGGAGGCGGATGTTGTCCTCCACCGTGACGCCGACGAGCAGGCGCCGCTCCTCGGGCATATAGCCGATGCCGGCCATGGCCCGCTGGCGTGGGGTCGACTCGGAAATGTCCACCCCATCCAGCACGATCCTGCCCGACACCCGCGGCAGCAGCCCCATGACGGTGCGCAGTGTGGTCGTCCGTCCCGCGCCGTTGTGGCCCACCAGCCCCACGATGCCGCCATCGGGCAC
>DATCKT010000339.1:0-1522 GCA_036562195.1 Limnochordales bacterium | reverse complement strand
TGAACCCTTGCTTGGGCAGCCTTTGCCTTTGCGTCCGCTGGGGGATATATGGACTTGCCCCGGTTTGGTGGGCGGGTGCCGCCAGCTCGCTTCGGCGCTTGAGGCGGCGGGCCGGGTGGCACCGTCACCCGAAGAGATGGCGATGGGCTGAGAGGTGCTCCAGGCCTTTGGCGGCGCCCCCGTCCGGTGCCACAGCACAGCCGTCAGCCCAGCGGATACGCTGCAGCAACTGGCTCGCAAGCTTGCGCGGATTACTCGGGAACTGAACGCCTTGGCCGACACGCTGCCCGGCCCACGGGGCGACGCGCCTGGCCCAGACCGAGGATCCCGGGAGGGGTATCCGGCCTTGAGTGCTCTTGTTTCGTTCAACAAAATACTTATTTGTGAGACTATTGCGGCGCCGCCGCTCGTGCCTCTGTCCTCCCCAGGCTCATGAGCGTGAAGCGGGTCTTCCTTCGGATGGCTATCCGCTTCGGAAGCGGTCTCCGCTTCGTCGGCCAGCGCACAGACCCCTTTCCCGAGCCTGCGAAAGCGCCTGTCCCCCCGCAGGTACGAGCCCAGCCAGCGCGCGGGATGGTCACCCGGAAGATCAGGCACGATGCGGCGGATGCGTTCCCCCAGCTCCGTGCAGCGGAGCGGATGCCCCGCCTCCCGCAGGCATGCGACGGCGGCGCTCCGTATCCGCTCACCCCGCTGCTCATCCGGCACGCGGTAGCGCCTACGCCCCGTCGCGCCCGGCACCGAAGCCGGTTCCACCGCAGCCCCGGCGTGCCGCCGGAGCTCTAGCAGTGCCTGCAGGACCAGGATGCGCCGGTCCAGACGGGCGAAACGGCAGAGCCGGTGGGCGGCCAGGTACAGGCGGCCGTCCGTGTGGCGGACGTGGACCACGTCAAGTCACACGCCGACCAGCGTCTTCAGCAGGTTCACCGCGGCCGGGTAGCCCAGCAGGACCACCGTGACCGGCACGATGAACACCACCAGCGGAAAGATCAGCAGGATACCGGTGCGCCCGGCCCGCTCCCGCGCCCGCCTCGCCTGCCGCAGCGTCCGCCCCAGGTCCGACAGCACGGCGCCCAGCGGGGTGCCGTACCCCTGCGCGCGGGCGATGGCAGCCGTCACCGCGGCCCCATCCGGGTGCCCCACCCGCTCCGCGGTCCACTTCAGGGCCCCCGGCAGCGTCTCGTCCGCGGCCCGCGGCGCGCGCGTGGCAGCGAAGGTGTCGGCCACCACGCCGGGGAACTCCCGCCGCACGCGCTCCAGCGCTACCTCCAGGGGCAACCCCGCCTCCGCCGCCGTGGCCAGGAAGTCGACGAGGGCGGGCAACTCGCGCGTCACCCGCCCACGCCGGTCCCGCACCCGCGCCGCCAGCCAGGCGGCCGCCGCCCCCATTTAGGGAAACTGAGGCTTGACAGCGAGGCCGAAAAGTCGCGTCGTTACTTGATTCTTCGCGTGGCACTATGATGAGGGTCACGCACTGCCGTGGCACTACAAACACCGCATGCCCTGTTCTTCCATTTAAGAT
>DATCKT010000210.1:0-1558 GCA_036562195.1 Limnochordales bacterium | reverse complement strand
GGGCAACGGCGCCGCGTCGGTGCAGGATGCCTACAGCCTCCGCTGCGTGCCCCAAGTGCACGGCGCGGTGTGGGACGCGCTGGAGCACGTGCGGGAGCGGCTGGAGATCGAGGCCAACGCGGTCACCGACAACCCGCTGTTGTTCCCCGGCGAGGACCTGGTGCTCAACGGCGGCAACTTCCACGGCGAGCCCATCGCCATGGCCATGGACTACATGGCCATCGCCCTTTCGGAGCTGGCCAACATTAGCGAACGGCGCATCGAACGGCTGGTCAACCCGCACCTGAGCGGTTTGCCGCCTTTTTTGGTGGAGCGCTCGGGGCTGCACTCGGGGTACATGGTGGCCCAGTACACGGCGGCAGCCCTGGTGTCCGAGAACAAGAGCCTGGCCCACCCGGCGTCGGTAGACTCCATCCCCACGTCGGCCAACCAGGAGGATCACGTGAGCATGGGCACCATCGCAGCCCGCAAGGCGGCGGCCGTTGTGGAAAACACCCGCCACGTGCTGGCCGTGGAGCTGGTCTGCGCCGCCCAGGCCGTCGACTTGTCGGGCGGGCCTGAGGGCTTGGGCGAGGGGACGGCCCGACTATACCAGTTGGTGCGGGAGGCCGTGCCGTACCTTGCCCAGGACCGGCTTACAGCCAAGGACATTCACGCTGCCCGGGAGCTAATCCGCTCCGACGCGGCCCGGGCCGCGCTCGCGGGGTGGCTGGCCGCCGAACCGGAGGCGGTAAAGGCCGATGGAAAGCGCTGATTGCCCGGCCGCTACTCCTCACGCGCCCCTGGCGCCGGCGCCGGCAACGGCGAGTAGGTGACGGAGGGCCGGCGGTTGGCCGGCTGCGGGTAGAGGTCCATCAGCTTGTAGATAAGAGCAGGCATGTCGGTGCGCACCGGCACGCCCAGCGCCTGCAATTGCTCGCTGGTGATGGGGTAGTCGTGGGTCCAGCGGCCCTCGGTGAGGGTGCGGGCGATCTCCCGGGCCTTCTCCGGGGGAAACTTGTCCTTGAGCAGGTCGTAGACGGTATCCTCCACCTGCCGCATGGCCTTGCGGGCCATGTCGGCCATGATGAGCGTCTCGTCGTCCACCTTGTCCCTGGGTTTCTCCTCAACGGCCTTGAGGATGGACGCCGCCGGATACCCGCCCAACTGCGGGTCGATGGGCCCTACCACCGCATTTTCGTCCATCCAGATCTCGTCGGCCGCCAGGGCGATCATGGTCCCGCCGGACATTGCGTAGTGCGGGATAAATACGGCCGTGCGGGCAGGATGTTTCTTGAGGGCCCGGGCGATCTGCTCGGAAGCCAGCACCAGCCCTCCGGGCGTGTGCAGGATGATGTCGATGGGCACGTCCTTGGGCGTGTTGCGGATGGCCCGCAGCACCTGCTCGGAGTCTTCGATGTCGATGAAGCGGCGGGTCAGCAGGCCCAGCAGGCTCATGGACTCCTGCCGGTGGATCAGCGTGATGATCCGGGAACCGCGCTCCCTCTGCAGGGCGCGCGCAATGGCCTGGCGGGTGTACAAGGTCTTCCAGCGTTGCCAGGCGGGCACGATCCAGCTC
>DATCKT010000334.1:0-1768 GCA_036562195.1 Limnochordales bacterium | reverse complement strand
CGCGTTGACTTTGAGGCCTTTGCGGCCGCGCACCTGTCGTCGCCGGCCATCGCCGCCCTGGCGGAGCGAGTGTTCGTGCACGCGGGGGACGAGTTCAACCGGCGGTTTCCGGACAAGTGGGGCGCCCGCGTGACGGTGGTGCACCGGGACGGCCGCCTGGTGAGCGGCGAGGTGGAGGTGCCCACCGGGGATTGGCGGCAGGGCGTGACGGAGGAATTGCTGGTGCCCAAGTGGCAGGCGACGCTGGCGGTGCGCTTTGCCGGGGATCGGGCGCGGGAGATCGTGGACGCGTGGCTGCGGCTGGAGCAGGCGCCCGATGTGCGGCCGTTGATGGACTTGCTCGCATGAGCCGCCGCAGGGGGCGGCGGGCGGGACAGGGGGCGGGGAGCGGGACTTCGCACGCGCCCCGCCCGTCCCCCGTCCGCAACCCGGTGAGCCGGAGCCCGTCAACCCCTACAGAACAGGAGGATGTGCCCGATGGAAGCCGTTGCCGTGGTCGAGCGCTACTTGCGCCTGGCGGAAGAACGGCGCCTCGAGGAAGCCGCGGCGCTGCTGGCGCCGGGGGCCGCCATGGTGTTTCCCGGGAACCGCATTTATGCGACCTTGGCGGAGATGGTCGCCGATGCCCGCCGCCGCTACCGGTGGGTGCGCAAGGTGATCGAACGGTGGGACGTGCTGCCCGGACCGGACGGCGCCACGGTGTACTGCATCGGGACGTTGTACGGCGAGGACCTGGAGGGCAGGCCGTTCGCCGGCGTGCGCTTTGTGGACCGGTTCGAGGTGCGGGACGGGCTCATTCGCAAGCAAGAGGTGTGGAACGACTTGGCGGAAGCCGGTGTCGTGCGGCCGGGGGCGGCCCCGGCGCTCCCGGCGGGGGAGCGGGAGCCAGCGACCAGGAGGGTGCACAGGCGTGAGCAGTGGGGCCCATTGGCCTGAGACGTGGGACGCCGAAACCGACGTGCTGGTGGTGGGCGCAGGCGCGTGCGGCTTCGCGGCGGCCCTCAGCGCCGCGGAGCGGGGCTGCCGGGTCCTGCTTTTGGAGAAATGGAACAAGCCCGGGGGAAACACGGCCCTGAGTTCGGGGTTCATTCCCGCAGCCGGCACGCGCCTGCAGCGGGAGGCCGGCGTCGAAGACAGCCCGGAGCTGATGGCCGAGGATATCCTGCGCAAGAACGGCTACACGGGCGACCCCGAGCTCACGCTTCACTTGTGCCGGGCATCCGCCGGTCTTGTCCACTGGCTGATGGACACGGTGGGCATCGAGCTGCGTCTCGTGACGGATTTCCTGTACGGCGGGCAATCGGTGTATCGGTTTCACGCGCCGCCCTCCCGCAGCGGTGAGGAGCTCATCGCCGGGTTCATGGCGGCAGTGGCCCGCCAGCCCCTGATCACGCTGGTGACGTCTACGCCCGTGACCGGGCTGATCACCAATGAGACGGGGGCGGTCGTGGGAGTTTGGGCGGGCGGCGACCCCGGACAGGGCGGGGAAGCCATTCGCGCCCGGAAAGTGATCCTGGCCAACAACGGCTTCGGCGGCAATGCCGAAATGGTGCGCCGGTACTGTCCCGAGATCGCCGGCGCTCTATATTTCGGCCACCCCGGCAATACGGGCGACGGGATTCGCTGGGGGAGGGAGCTGGGCGCCGCGACGCGCCACATGGACGCCTTTCAGGGCCACGGCTCCGTGGCGTATCCCCATGGTTTGCTGGTCACCTGGGCCATCATGGAAAAGGGCGGGCTGCTGGTAAACAGCCTCGGCCGCCGCTTT
>DATCKT010000330.1:0-1884 GCA_036562195.1 Limnochordales bacterium | reverse complement strand
CCACTAGCAAGTCGTCGGGAGTCAGAGGAGACGGAGGAGGATTGGCGATGCGGAAAGCAAGCTGGTTGCTCGTGGCGTTGCTTGTCTCATTGTTGGCGTTTTCGGCAGGCGCCTTCGCCCAAGGGTCCCTGGCCATCGTCTATGACGTTGGCGGGCGCGGCGATCTGAGCTTCAACGACATGGCCGCCTTGGGCGCCGACCGCGCCGCCCGGGAGCTGGGCGTGCGGGTGACCGAGGTGGAGAGCGCCACCACGGCCGACTTCCTGCCCAACCTGCGGGCCCTGGCCCGGAGCCGGCAGCATGACGTCATTGTCGGCGTGGGCTTCCTGATCCAGGACGCCATGGCCCAGGTGGCCGCGGAGTTCCCCAATCAGAAGTTTGCGCTGATCGACGGCTTCGTCGACGCGCCCAACGTCATGTCCATCTCCTTCGCCGACCATGAGGGCAGCGCACTGGTAGGCGCGCTGGCCGCCATCACGACCCTCGAGGCCGGCGGCGACACGGTGGGCATTGTGCTCGGCATCGAGATCCCCATCCTCTTGCGGTTTGAGATCGGCTTCCGGGCCGGCGTGCGCTGGGCCGTCGACCGCTACAATGAGATCCACGGCACCAACAAGCAACTGCGGATCCTCTACACATACACCGGCGCGTTTAACGACCCGGCGCGCGGCAAGACGGCCGCCGACGCCATGCTGAGCCAGGGCGCCACGGTCGTGTACCAGGTTGCGGGCGGCACGGGAACCGGTGTGTTTGAGGCTGTCGAAAGCGCTGCCCGGGCCCAGGGCAAGACCGTCGGGCCGCCCTTCGCCATCGGCGTCGACTACGCGCAGGACTGGATCAGCCCCGGCTTTATCCCCGTTTCCATGGTCAAGCGGGTGGACAACGGCGTGTTTGAGGCGATCAAGCGGGCCCTCGACGGCACCTTCCAGGGCGGCGCCGTGACGCTCAAGCTGGCTCAGGGCGGCGTTGCGGCCAGCACCATCGAGATGGTCGAGCAGTTCTTCGACGAAGCCATCGCGCTCGGCCAGAAGACGCCTGAGGAGAAGGCCGCGGCCATGGCTGGCGTTCAGGCCGCTCGCCAGGCGGTCCCGCAGCTGGCGTGGGAGCTCCTCGACGAGCTGGACGGCCTGATCCGCTCGGGCCAGTACGTGGTGCCGGAGGCTCTGGACCGCGGCACGGCTGAGTACTGGCGCGAAGTGCTCTCCACCTATTAGGGACGACTCTGAGGTGGCCGCCCGTTGATGCGGGGCGCCGACCGGCAGGGAGGCAGGGAACATGCCTGATCGTTCGGCGCCCCGCGCGGGCGCTGCCGGACAAGGTGGCCAAGCCGTCAGCGTGCTGGCCGGGGCCGAGCCGTGGCTGGAGATGCGGGGCATCAGCAAGGTGTACCCCAACGGCACCCGGGCACTGGAAAACGTGGATCTCGTGGTGGCCAAGGGCGAGATTCACGGGCTGTTGGGCGAAAACGGAGCCGGCAAAAGCACGCTGATGAAAATCTTGTCCGGGATCCTTCCCCTCACCGCGGGCCGCATTCGGCTAGGCGGCCGGGACATCTCCCTGCGCAACACCCACGACGCCCTGGCCCACGGCATCGGCATGGTGCACCAGCACTTCTCCCTGGTGCCCACCTTCACCGCCCTGGACAACATCCTGCTCGGGCGCGGTGCGCTGCTGTCCAGCCCCAACCGGGCTCAAGCCCGTGCCCGGGTGCAGCGGCTGATGGACGAGACGGGCTTGCACGCGCCGCTGGACATCCCGGTGGAGCAGCTGCCCGTCGGCACGCAGCAGCGCATCGAGATCCTGAAGACCCTGGACCGTCAGGTGGACGTGCTCATCCTGGACGAGCCCACGGCGGTGCTTACGCCGCAGGAGACGGATCAGCTG
>DATCKT010000329.1:0-3339 GCA_036562195.1 Limnochordales bacterium | reverse complement strand
CGCCTGCACCGTTACCGTCAGATCCGCCGGCTCGTACTGGACGATCCGCCCGAGGCGCGCGACATCCACCAGCACGTCCAGCCGTTCCGGGATGCCGCCCAGCCCCAGCTGCGTGCCGCCGCCCCGCGGCGCGACCGCGAGCCGGTGCCGGTGGCAAAAGGCCAGCACCCGCGCCAGCGCCTCCTCGTCCGCGGGCGCCACCACCAGCCGGGGCACCACCCCGTCGACCGCATCGGCAACCGGGTCGGCAGGCCGTACCCGGTCAGCGCCCGCAGCGTCGATCAGGGGCTGCAGGATGGATGCGACGGATCCAGGCGTTTCCGACAACGGTGCGCCTCCTCAGAACGCCTTGCCCAAGGCTTGTCCAACGAACTCGCCCAGCGCCCCGCAAAAAGCCTTACGCGGGCGCCGCCCGGCGGGGGCGCTGCAGCTCCACGCAGCCGCCCGGGCTCGGGAAGATCTTGCCGGGGTTGCACAGCCCCCGCGGGTTGAACACCGCCCGGACGTCCAGCATGGCCTCCAGGTCCGCCGGCGAGAACATGCGCGCCAGGTGCTTCACCTTCTCCACGCCGACCCCGTGCTCGCCGGTGACCGAGCCGCCCATGTCGATGCAGGCGTTCAGGATCTCATCGGACGCCTGGACGACCCGGCGCACCTCGTCGGGGTTGCGCTCGTCGTAGAGCAAGATCGGATGAATGTTGCCGTCGCCGGCGTGGAACACGTTGGCGATGCGCAGGCCGTACTTGCGCCCGACCTGGGCGATGAAGGCCAGGATCTCGGGCAGGCGGGTGCGGGGCACGACCCCGTCCTGGGTGACGTAGCTGGACGTGATGCGCCCCAACGCGGCGAACGCCTTCTTGCGGGCCGCCCACAGGCGCAGGCGTTCGTCTTCGCTCTTGGCCGCCCGGATTTCCCGGGCCCCGTTGGCGCGGCAGATGGCCGCGGCCGCCTCAGCCTGCTGGTCGAGTCCTGCGTCCACCCCGTCCACTTCGATGATAAGCACCGCGGCGGCGTCGGTGGGAAACCCGAAGCGGAAGGCTTCCTCCACCGCCCGGATGACCAGGTTGTCCATCATCTCCAGCGCCGCCGGGATGATGCCGCGCTCGATGATCTGGGAAACCGTGCGGGTGGCGTTGTCCACGCTGTCGAACACCGCCAAAAGCGTCCGGCAGCTTTCCGGCTCCCGCACCAGGCGCACCACAATCTTGGTGACGATGCCGAGGGTGCCCTCGTGCCCCGTCACCAGGCCCACTAGGTCGTACCCCGGCAAATCCTCCACGGCGCCGCCCAGCTCCACCACTTGCCCGTCGGGCAGCACCAGCTCCAGCCCGAGGATGTGGTTGACGGTCACCCCGTACTTGAGCGTGTGGGGACCGCCGGCGTTGGTGCCCACATTGCCGCCGATGGTGCAGGCCCCCTGGCTCGAGGGGTCGGGCGCGTACAGGTACCCGCCGGGCGCCACCGCCCGGGTGATCCAGGCGTTGACCACGCCGGGCTCCACCACGGCGCGACGGTTGCGCAGGTCCACCTCGAGAATCCGTCGCATGCGCGCCAGGGAGATGACCACGGAATCGGGCGAAGGCACGGTGGTGCCGCTGAGGCTGGTGCCGGCGCCCCGGGGCACAAAAGGCACCCCCGCGTCGTGCAGCGCCCGCACCACGCGGGCGACTTCCTCGCCCGAGCCCGGCAGCACCACCGCGGCGGGCAGCCGGCGCTCCAGGGTGTACGCGTCGAACTCGTACACCATCAACGCGCTCGGGCCGGTCAACACATGCTCGGCGCCGACGATCGCCGCGAGCCGGGCGAGCAGCCCGGGGTCGATGGGAGACGGGTTGGTCGGGTTCATCGGGGTGCGCACCTCCTCCGGCATCCGGCACCCCGCGAGATGGACGACGCCGCTCGGTCCGGGCCATGCCCGGCCGGCTGAAGTCGGCTCAACACGCTCTCGGCGACCCACAGGCCGATGAGGGCGCCGGCCAGCACATCCGACGGCCAGTGGACGCCCGTTTCCACCCTGGACCAGGCAGCCAGCGCAGCCAGCCCATACCACAGCGGGCCGTAGGCGGGATACTGGTGGGCCAGCACCCGGGCCATGCTGAAGGCCGTGGCCGCGTGCCCCGAGGGCATCGACGCGCACGCGTGCAGGGTGAAACCGGGCGCGCAGGCGGCCGGGTCTTCGTAGGGCCGCGGCCGGGTGATGACCAGCTTGAAGGCCGTCGTCACCAGCCCCGCCCGCACCGCCGCGCGGCCCACGGCGCCGCCCGTCGCAGGGTCGTGGAGGCCCAGGGCCAACGACACGCCCAGCGCCGTCAACCCGTCGCCCAGGTGGGTGACGGCGCCGAACAGCGCCCGGCGGCTGGAGTCCGAGCCCGCGTGCACGGCGTGGTACAGGCCTTCATCCACGAGGGATACCGCACCCAGGAGCAGGACTCCCGGGAACAAGTCCGTCATGCCCGGGCCACCTGCGCGCGGTGCCGCCGCAGCGGACCCCTGTGGCGCGCCTTGAGCAGGTGCGGCTGCAGCCAGCCCCGCGGTCGACCCTGGTGCCGGGAGCCACAGCCACAGAAGACAAGCAACGAACCATGCAGGACCGGAACGCCACGGGGCCGCCATGATGAATTATACGTGGCGTGGGGCATGTCTCCTGCACCGGATCGGACCGCCCGGCCCAGGACGGGATGCCAACCGGTGCCTTCGAGCGCGTTGCGCGCGAAGTAGGGCAGGTCTCGGGGGTTGGCTGTAGAAAATAGAGGGAGACCAACGCTCTGGACTGCGAGGCGATGAGGTTGCCCATCATTACCATCGAATTCCGCCTCTCTCCGATGGTCCGGCGTTTGGCGCGCAACTTCGCCCGCTTGACGGGCATCCCTCTGCACCGCCTGCTGGCCCCGGACGGCGACGGCGGGCTGTAGGAGGGCCGACATGCGACGCCTGACGGGGGAGGACATCCAAGCCCTCATCCGCTTGATGGGGGACTCGGACGCGCGCACGGCCGCCTTCGCCAAGGAGAAGCTGCTGGAAGCCGACATCGGCGACGTGCTGCCCCACTTGCGCGCCGCGGTCAGCGACGCCGACCCGCTCATCCGCGGGCGCGCCCGCCTGTTCCTCGAGGAGCTGCGGCTGGCCGATCTCAACCAGCGCTGGGCCCAGCTGGCCAGCCAGCCCGACCACCTGCTGGACTTGGAAACCGGCGCCTTCCTCGTGGCCAAGTACCGCTACCCGGAAGTGGACATGGAGCCCTACCGGCGCTGGCTGGACGACATGGCCGCGGCCATCGCTCCCCACCTGGATCCGGATCTGAGCGTCTACCGCACCATCGGCTTGCTCAACATGCAGCTG
>DATCKT010000324.1:0-4033 GCA_036562195.1 Limnochordales bacterium | reverse complement strand
ATGATCGTGGTGGACGGCGGGCGGCGCTACATCGGCGAGACGGTGGACGTGACGGTGACCAGCGTGCTGCAGACGGCCGCCGGGCGCATGATCTTCGCCAAGCCCAAGACGGCGGAACGGGCCCTTTGACGCGCCGCCCGTGCAGGTATTGCCGAGCCGGACTCGAATCTAGACCGGGTGAGCTGCCAGGAGGATTGCATGCATAAGGCCGCGGTCATTATCCCGGCCGCCGGACGGGGCCACCGCATGGGGCAGGGGGCGAGGCCCAAGCAGTTCCTGCCCCTTTTCGGCAAGCCCATCGTCCGGTGGACGGTGGAAGCGTGCGCCGCGGCCCGTTCTGTGGCGCAGTTGGTATTGGTGGTGGCGCCCGAGGACGTGGACGCCTGCCGCTCGTGGATCTCCGATGCGACGGAGAAACCGGTGCAGGTGGTCGCCGGCGGGGATGAGCGCCAGGTGTCGGTCCAGCGCGGGCTGGCCGCGGTGCCGGCCAGTGTGCCGCTGGTGGCCGTTCATGACGGGGTCCGGCCGCTGGTGCAGCCGGCGCTGCTCGACCAAGTGGTGGCGGCCGCGGCGCGCCATGGCGCGGCCACGGCGGCCGTTCCCCTCAAGGACACCGTCAAGCAGGTGCGGGACGGCTGGGTGCAGATCACGCCCGACCGGGCCAGCCTGCGGGCGGTGCAAACGCCGCAGGCTTTCCGCCGGGACCTGCTGGTGGAGGCCCACACGCGCGCGCAGGCCGACCGGTGGCTGGCCACCGACGACGCGGCCCTGGTCGAGCGCCTCGGGCACCCGGTGGCCGTGGTGGACGGCGCCTATGACAACATCAAGATCACGACGCCGGAAGACCTGTTGCTGGCCGAAACCCTGCTCCGGGCCCGGGTCCGCCCCGCCGCGGGGGGCGGATGGTCGCCGGCGGATCGCGTCCCGCTTCCGGCCGCGACAGGCGCTTCTTCCGCGGCAGTTGGGGAGGTTCCGTTCGTGCGCGTCGGCATAGGCTACGATGTGCACCGGTTCGCGCCGGACCGGCCGCTGGTGCTGGGCGGCGTTGAGATTCCCGCTGCCCAGGGGCTGGCGGGCCATTCCGACGCCGACGTGCTGCTCCACGCGATCATGGACGCGCTCTTGGGCGCCGCGGGGCTCGGCGACATCGGCCGCCACTTCCCGGACACGGATCCGGCGTATAAGGGCGCTTCCAGCCTGCGCCTGCTGGAAGAGGTGGCACGGCGGGTACGGGCCGCCGGCTGGCGAGTGAACAACGTGGACGCCACCGTCGTGCTGGAGCGGCCCCGGCTGGCTCCGTACGTGCCGGCCATGGTGGAGCGCATTGCCGGGGCTCTCGGTGTGCCGGCCGAGCGGATCAACATCAAAGCCACCACCAACGAAGGGCTGGGTTTCGTGGGCACCGGCGAAGGCGCGGTCGCGTTCGCCACCGCGACGCTGGTGCCGTGAGCCGGCAAAGGAGGGCCGCCTTGTCCCGCCGTCGCCGGGCTGTCTTGATCACGGCTGTCCTTTTGTCCCTCGCGGCCGGGTTTTACCTGGGCGTGCGGGAAGGCCTCGCCCGCGTCCTGCCGGTCGCCGGAGGGACGGTCGCGGTGTCCGGCCCCGTCCGCGGCATCTGGGTGGTACGCCACGCGCTGGCGAGCCGGGCCAGCATCGATCAAGTGGTGGAGACCGCCCGCGCGGTGGGGGCCAACGCCCTCTTTGTCCAAGTCAACGGCCGCAGCGAGGCGTACTACCGCTCCCATCTCCTGCCGCCCGCACCCGGCATCGAGCCGGGACTCGATCCGCTGGCCTACGTGCTGGAGCGGGCGGGCCGCGCGGGTCTCGAAGTCCACGCCTGGATCAACGCCTACACCGCCGGCCTGCTGGCCGAGCTGCCCGCCTCGCCGCAGCATGTGCTCAACCAACATCCCGACTGGGTGACGGTGGACCGGGACGGCCGCTCCCTGTGGGACTACAGCCTGGAAGAAGCCCTGGTGCACGTGCCGGCCCGCATGCTGGAGCCGGGGTTGCCCGCCGTGCAGGACTTCGTTTACCGGTCGGTGATGGAGGTCGTGGAGGGCTACCCTGTGGCCGGGGTGCATCTGGACTACGCCCGCTACCCGTCCCGGCGCTTTGGCTACCATCCCGAGAGCGTGCAGCGGTTCGCCGCGGAACACGGCTTTGACCCGGCGGCGATGGAAAGGGACGCGGCCGCCTTCATTCGCCAGCACGGCGCCGAGGAGTTCCAGCGCCGCCAGGCGTTGTGGGACAATTGGCGCAAGGATCAGGTGACGGCTCTCGTAGCTCGCATCCGTCAAGGGATCCAGGAGCGGCGGCCCGGGATGCGGTTTACGGCCGCGGTCCACGCGGACGTGGCCGACGCCGTCCACAATCGCCTGCAAGACTGGCCCGCCTGGGTGCGCCGGGGCTTGGTGGACGCAGTGGTACCGATGGCGTACAGCGCCGACACCGCGCGGGTGGCGCGGCAACTGCAGGATGCCACGGCCCTGGCACGCGGCACCGGCGTGGCCGTGTACGCGGGCCTCGCCGCCCACCTGGTGCTGGACAACCCGCAGGTACTGGCCGCCCAGCTGGCGGCCGCCCAGGAGGCGGGGACGGACGCGGTGGTCGTCTTTTCCCACGAACCCGTGCTGCAGTCCAGCGGCATCCGGGCCGTGTTGAGCGGCGCGTGGGGCACCAGCGCCGGCAGCTCGACCCGCTAGCTGCCGCGTGGGAAGCCGGCCTGCCGCCGGCCGCGGGGAACCCAGCTCGGTTGGTGCCAGAGTGGGTCGCGGCTCGCGAGCCGCCGGCCACGGCTGCTGGCCGGCGAGCGCTAGCGGGCTTGGTCCTCGTCCAGCGCCTGCATGAGGTTGGCCATCTCCACGGCCGCCACGGCCGCGTCCCAGCCCTTGTTGCCGGCCTTGGTGCCGGCCCGCTCCAGCGCCTGCTCGATGGTTTCCGTGGTCAGCACCCCGAAGATGACCGGCACGCCGCTCTGCAGGGCGGCCTGCGCGATGCCGCTGGCGGCGGAGCCGGCCACGTAGTCGAAGTGGGGCGTGGCGCCGCGGATGACCGCGCCCACGCAGATGACCGCGTGGTAGCGGCCGCTTTTGGCCATCCGCAGCGCGATGACGGGGATCTCGAAGGCGCCCGGTACCCAGACCACGGTGATGTCCTCATCGCGCGCCCCGTGGCGGCGGAGCCCGTCCAGGGCGCCTTGCAGCAGCTCCTTGGTGATCAGCTCGTTGAAGCGCGACGCCACCACGGCGAAGCGCAGGCCTTCAGCGCTCAGACGGCCTTCCAGGATGCGCGGCATGTTCCGACTCCTTTCGCCCGTCGGCGGGTGCGCCGTCGCCAGCGGCAGCCGCGGGGCGCGGGCGCGTCACCGCCTCCAGATCGCTCAGCCAGTGGCCCAACTTTTCCTGCTTGGTGCGCAGGTAGTGGCGGTTGTAGGGGTTGGGAGGGACGCGGATGGGCAGGCGCTCCACGATCTCGATGCCGAACGCTTCCAGCCCCACGATCTTGCGGGGGTTGTTGGTCAGCAGCCGGATGCGGGACAGGCCCAGGTCGACGAGAATCTGGGCGCCGATGCCGTAATCCCGCTTGTCGGGCGGAAAGCCCAGGGACAGGTTGGCCTCCACCGTGTCCTGGCCCTGATCCTGCAGGGCGTAGGCCCGCAGCTTATTGAGCAGGCCAATGCCCCGGCCCTCCTGGCGCATGTACAGGAAAACCCCGGCGCCCTCCTCACCGATCTGGGCCAGGGCGGCCCGCAGCTGGTCGCCGCAGTCGCAGCGCAGGCTGCCGAACACGTCGCCCGTGAGGCACTCTGAATGCACCCGCACCAGCACGTCGGGCTTGTTGCGCACGTCCCCCAGCACCAGCGCCACGTGGGTCTGGCCGTCCACCAGGCTTTCGTAGCCGATGATGCGGAAGCGGCCGTACGGGGTGGGCAGGTCCGCCTCGGCCACGGGGCGGACGAGCCGTTCGTGCTGGAGCCGGTACCGGATCAGGTCCGCGATGGTAATCAGGCGCAGCCCGTGCCGGCGGGCGA
>DATCKT010000321.1:0-2546 GCA_036562195.1 Limnochordales bacterium | reverse complement strand
ACATGGAGTATGCGGCCTGGACCGACGCCTTGGCCAGGGCGGAGCACGACATCTACTACGTCGACGGCACCCACAGCACGGCCGACTTCGCGTACTGGTTCACGGAAGCGGCGCTGCCGTATCCCAACGGCACCAAGTGGGTCGATCCGGAAACCGAGCGGTTGTACCAGATCTCGCAGCGGACGGTGAACCCGGCCGAGCGGACCGCCGCGTTCCAGGCCATCGAGCGGCGCTTCATCGAGCAGGCCGTCATGATCCCGATGCCCCACCACAACTGGATTGTGGGCATGCGCGATCACGTCAAAGGGGTCACCTTCCATCCCATCCACGGCCTGTACAAGATGCTGGACATCTGGCTTGACCGCTAGACTCCGGGTTGACCGGTAGCGCCGGCTGCGGCCGCGGCGGCCTTTGGCCGCCCGGCCGCCTCCGGCTCCGTTGGTGGTGACATCGTTTTGCTGCGTTACATCGTGCAGAGATTGATCGCCGCGGTGCCGGTGCTCCTGGGGGTTTCCATCCTGGTGTTTCTGATGATCCACCTGATCCCCGGGGACCCGGCCCGGCAGATCGCCGGCATGGAAGCCCGCCCGGAAGAGGTGGAGCGCATCCGCGACGAGCTGGGGCTCAACGACCCGCTGCCCGTGCAGTACGTCCGGTACCTGGGCAATCTGCTGCAGGGGGACTTGGGCCGGTCGCTGCACAGCCGGCGTCCGGTGATCGAGGACATCAAGGAACGGTTCCCCGTCACGCTGCAGCTGGCGGTGGCCAGCACCGTCGTGGCCACCATCATCGGCGTGTCTGCCGGCGTCATCTCTGCCGTCTACAAGTACAAGTGGATCGACCACGCGGTGATGATCGGGGCGCTATTAGGCATCTCCATGCCCGTCTTCGTCATTGGGCTTTTGGCCATGTGGCTTTTCGCCCTGCACCTGCGCTGGCTGCCTTCCGGCGGGATGGGCGGCCCCTGGTACACGTGGGAAGGGCTCAAGCACTTGCTCCTGCCGGCAGTGACCTTGGCGGGGACGTCCATCGGGATCATCGCCCGGCTGACCCGTTCGTCCATGCTGGAGGCGCTGCGGCAGGACTACATCAAGACGGCGCGGGCCAAAGGGCTGTCCGAGTTCTTGGTGGTCGTCAAGCATGCGCTGCGCAATTCGCTCTTGCCTGTGGTCACGTACTTGGGACTGGAGTTTGGCTTCTTGCTGGGCGGCGCGGTGGTGACGGAAACCATCTTTTCCCTGCCGGGCTTGGGCCGGTTTCTCCTCTCGGCCATCTATTCCCGGGACTACCCGGTCATCCAGGCGTGCATCTTGCTGGGCGCGCTGTTCTTTGTACTCGTTAACCTGGTGGTGGATGTGCTCTATTCCTACCTGGATCCCCGCATCCGGTACGGGTAGACGCATCGGGTGCAAGGGTGGGCAGCTGTCATGAACACTCGGGAAGCGCCGGTTGCTGAACCCCGGGCGTTGCGGGATGAGCGCCCGGTGTTGGACTTCTTGCGCCGGTTCGTCCGGCACCGGACCGCGGCCGTGGGCGGCGTCATGATTATCTTGTTTACGTTGGTGGCCATCTTCGCGCCCTATATCGCCCCCCACGATCCGTTCGCCCTCAATTTCCGCCACCGGCTGGAGGGCCCGTCCAGCCAGTTCTGGCTGGGCACCGATGAGCTGGGGCGGGACATTCTCAGCCGCATCATCTACGGCAGCCGCATTTCGATGACGGTGGGCGTCGTGTCGGTGGCCATCGGGCTCGTGATCGGCGGGCTGTTGGGCGCCCTGGCGGGCTTCTTCCGGCCCCTGGACAACGTCATCATGCGGCTGGTGGACATCATGCTGGCGTTTCCCAGCATCTTGCTGGCCATCGCCGTCGTCAGCATCCTCGGACCGGGGTTGACGAACCTGATGATCGCGGTGGGGATCCGTTCGGTGCCCTCCTTCGCCCGGATGGTGCGGGGCATGGTGCTGCAGGTGAGCCAGCTGGAGTACACGGTGGCCGCGCGCGCCCTGGGCGCGACCGAAGCCCGTATCCTGTTCCGGACGGTGCTGCCCAACTGCCTGGCACCGGTGCTGGTATTCTCCACGCTGGAGATGGCCAAGGCCATCCTGCTGGGATCCATCCTGAGCTTTGTCGGCCTGGGGCCCGAGCCGCCGACACCGGAGTGGGGCAAGATGGTGGCGGACGCCCGGGCCGTTCTGCGGAATGCACCCCACGTGGCGCTTTTCCCCGGCCTCGCCATCCTCCTGACGGTACTGGGGTTCAACCTACTGGGCGACGGCCTGCGGGACACGCTGGACCCGCGCCTGCGCCAGTATTGATGGGCCCTCGCCCGGAAGACGAGGCCGCCGGCAAGTCCGGCAAGGGAAGGAGCCGCAGACCATGGACCGAGCGGAAAAGGAGCTTTTTGAGGCGGTCCTCCGCCGTCAGGACGAAGTGGTGGAGATGTGCCGGGGTTTGGTGGCGGTCCCCAGCGAAAACCCGCCCGGAGACACCACGGCCATCGCCGAGCATGTGGCGGCGCTGTTGCGGCAGCGCAACATTCCCTATGA
>DATCKT010000316.1:0-4966 GCA_036562195.1 Limnochordales bacterium | reverse complement strand
TGGTGCTGCTGCCGCTGGGGGCCGTGATCTATGGCGCATTCCAAACCGGGATTCCGGGAGACCCGACGACCAGCTTCACGCTGGGCAACGTGGCCGCCATCCTGCGGGAGCCGACGTTCCATCGATCCATCATGTATACGGCCTTGATCTCCGGCCTGGTGACGGTCCTGGCCGTCGCCTACGGTGCGGCGCTGGCGTGGATCATCGCGCGGACCAACGTCCCGCTCAAGCCGTGGCTGGAAAACCTGATCACCGTGAACAACTACATCCCGCCCTTCGTGGGCGCGGTGGCCTGGATCGCGCTGGGAGCTCCCGTGTCCGGGTTCTTGAACATTTTGTGGCGGACGATCACCGGTTCGACCCAGCCCCTTTTCTCCATCTACTCCCTGGGGGGCATTGTGTGGACGATGTTCCTGTTCTACGTCCCCTATGCCTTCCTGTACACCATCGGGGCGTTCCGGGCGTTGGACCCCAGCCTGGAGGAGGCCGCCGCGGTCCACGGCGCGCGGGGTTGGGTGGTGCTGCGCACCATCACGCTGCCTTTGGTGAAGCCGGCCTTGGTGTCGGCCGCCGTGCTGGTCTTCGTGCTTTCCGCCGAGCTGTTCAGCATCCCCGGACTCTTGGGCGGGCCGGTGGGGATCCAGACCCTCGCCTACCGCATTCTGCTGGCCATTTGGAACTCTCCGCCCCGCTGGCCTTTGGCCAGCGCGGCGGGCCTGGTCCTGCTGGTCATCTGCCTCATCGGCATCTACTTCTACCGCCGTTCCGTCCGGGACGAGCGGCGCTTCATCACCGTGACGGGCAAGGCGTACCGGCCCCGGCCCATCGACCTGGGCCCGTGGCGCTGGCTGGCGTCCCTGTTCTGCTGGGTGTACATCTTGTTCGGCGTCATCCTGCCCTTGGGGGCCATCGGTCTCGGTTCGCTGATGACGTTTTTTGCGCCCGTGTTCCGGCCCGAGTTCATCTCGGTGCGCAACTGGGTGCGGGTCCTCAACGAAGGCCTGACCATGCGGGCGCTGCAGAACACGACGCTGCTGGCCATCATCACCCCCACCATCGTGCTGGCGCTGGCCTTGCTGCTGACCTACTTGATCGTGCGGGTGAAAATCCAGGGGCGGGGTGTCCTGGACTACCTGCTGACGCTGCCGGTGGCCATTCCGGGCATCGTGTTCGCCATGGGGATGGTTTGGGTCTACGTCCGGACGCCGGTGTATGGGACCATCTGGATCCTGCTCTTGGCCTTTGTGACCAAGTTCATTCCCCAGGGGATCCGCAACCTTAACAGCGCGTTCCTCCAGATCCATCCCGAGCTGGAGGAGTGCTCGGCCACCGTGGGGGCCAACCAGTGGCGGACCCTGTGGGACATTACCCGGCCGCTGCTACAGCCCACCATTCTGGCCACGTGGGTTCTCATCTTCGTCAGCACCGTGCGCGAGCTGAGCGCCTCGGTGATGCTGTACACCGCCCGGTCGACGACTCTGTCGGTGCTCATCTGGGACTACCTGGACTCGGGCGAATACACGCTGGCCATGGTCCTGTGCGTGATGCAGGTGGCCCTGATCCTGGCCATCGTGCTTTTGGCCCGGCGGCTGCTGCGCATCGGCATGGCGCGGCAGGAACCCGGATAACGCCCGCGCGGGCATGGCTCGTGCTCATGGGTGAGGCGCGCCGCGGGCCAGAGCTGAAGGGAACGGCCCGCAGCGAACCGGTGCGCTGCGGCACGGGGCACGAGCGGGGCGATACGAAGGTCCGAAACGGGTTCGACGGCGGGTCTGAGAACGGAACGGAAGGACGACCGGCGCTGCGGTGCCTGGTCAACCGTTCCGTGACTGGAACGTCATGCGGTGGGGTGTCGTCCTCTCGCACCAAGCGCTCTAGCTCGACCGCACGCTGTGCATGCCATGCGACGCGCATGCCCAGGGGCCGGAGTGAGGGACCCAAGGGTGGTTGGCAAGGAGGGCGACATGACCGTGAGCGATGTAGCCGTCGTCGGCGGCGCGATGACCCGCTTCGGCGAGACGGTCGACGCAGGAATCAAGGAATTATTCGCCGAGGCGTACCATCGCGCGCTGCAATCGGTGGACAAGGGAATCGACCCCGGAGACATCCAGGCAGCGTTCATCGGTACCGTGGGCAGCGGCGGCGCCCAGTTGGGCCAGCCGGCGCCCCTGCTCATGGGCTTTGTGGGGTTGCCCCATGTGCCCGCCTACCGGTTGGAGAACGCCTGCGCGTCAGGGGGCTTTGCCTTGCTGGCGGGCATCCACGCCATTGTTTCCGGGCAGTGCGACGTGTGCCTGGTGGCCGGGGTCGAAAAGATGCAGGATCTGCCCCCCAGCCGGGCCCGGTATTGGCTGGGCGTCAGCGGCGACACCGAGTACGAGCGCCTGGCCGGGTTGACGTTCGCCGGCATCTACGCCCTCGTGGCCCAGCGGTATCTGCACGACTACGGGCTTTCCCACGAAGCGCTGGCCCATGTGGCGGTCAAGAACCATGCCCACGGGCAGCACAATCGGTATGCCCATCTGCGCCGGGCCATTACGCTGGAGCAGGCCCTGCGGGCTCCAGAGGTGGCCAATCCCCTCAGGCTGTATGACTGCTGTCCGGCCAGCGACGGGGCGGCGGTGGTGATATTGGCCAGCAAAGCGCGGGCCCGCGCCTTCACCGATCGGCCGGTGTACATCACTGGCTGGGGGGCCGGCACCGACTACTTGGCCCTGCACGACCGGCCCACCGTCACCTCGTTCCGGGCGACGCGGCAGGCCGCCGCGCAGGCGTTTCAACGGGCAGGCCGCACCCCCAAAGACGTCCGCTTCGCCGAGGTGCACGACTGCTTCACCATTGCGGAGCTCCTCGCCTACGAGGATCTCGGTTTCTGCGAGCCCGGTCAAGGCTGGCGGCTGGTCCGGGAAGGCGTCACCGGGATCGATGGCCCTTTGCCCGTCAACGCCAGCGGCGGCCTCAAGTCCAAAGGTCACCCGTTGGGCGCCACGGGAGTGGCGATGGCGGTGGAGATTTTTAGCCAGATGCAGGGTCGAGTGGAACCCGAGCGGCAGGTGCGCAGGCCGGACGTGGGGCTGCTGCACAACGTGGGCGGCTCCGGCGGCAGCTGTGTGGTCTGCCTGTTTGAGCAGGGGAGTTGAGCGCCGTGGCGGCCATTGTCGGGTGTGCAGCCTACATACCCCGTTGGCGCATCAGCGCCCAGGAGTATGTGACTGCTTGGGGCACGTTCAGCGGCGGCGGCGTCCGCGCCAAGGCCGTGGCGGATGCGGATGAAGACGCGGTGACCATGGGATGGGAGGCCGCCCGGCGGCTCCTGCCGGAAGCCGCGGACCGGCGCCGGGTGCGGGCGCTGTACTTCGCCTCCACGACCCCGCCGTACCGGGTGGGCACCAGCGCCGCCACCCTGGCGGCCATGCTGGGCCTGCGGGAGGACGTTTCCGTCTACGACCTGACCACGTCGCGCCGGAGCGGTTTGGCCGCGCTGCGGCTGGCCTTGCAGGACGCGTCAGGTCGCACCGGCGCGGGCGGGCCCGCGGAGGCGGACGATTGGATCCTAGTTGTCGCAGCCGAGAATCCGGCGGCCGCTCCCGGTTCCGACCTGGAGCACGGACTGGGGCACGCCGCAGCGGCCCTCCTCGTCGGCTCGCGGGGCCCAGCGCCGGTGATCTGGGACGGGGGCAGCACCCGGGAGTATTTGGGCGGCATCTTCCTCCGGGACGAGGACGGGTCGCTGCAGCAGCAGGCGGTGTCGTCCTACACGGATCACGGCGACGAAACCCTGCTGCGGCCGCTGATCACGGCTTTGCGGGGAGCCTGCGGCGACGGTTTCCCCCGGGTGGCGGTGATCCTCGCGCACCGGGAGCCGGCCCGGGTGGCCCGTTTGGGCGCCCGGCTCGGCCTCGCGGAGGAGCAGATTCGCCCGTGCACGGTGACGGCCGCCATCGGGGACACGGGGGCGGCGGCGGCGCTGCTGGAGCTGCAGCTGGTGCTGGAAACCGCCGCACCCGGCACGCATGTGGCGGTGTTGGCCTGGCATGGCGGCGCGGCGGCCGACGGACTGGCGCTGCGGGTGACGGGGCCGGTCCTGGTGCCGCAGGACGGTGCCATCAGCGGGCAGCTGGAGGGCGGGGCCCAACTGACGTATGTGCGGTACGCCCGGCTCCAGGGCTACCTCGCGGCACGGGGCAGGTGATGACGGATGGGTGCGCACATCTCGATTCCGCTGTATCAGCGGGCCATCCCGCAGCGCTACAGGCTGGAGGCCGGGCGCTGCCGCGGCTGCGGCCACATCAACTTCCCGCCCAAAGGCGTCTGCGCCGCCTGCCGCAAGAGCGCGGAGTTCGAGCCGGTTTCCTTGAACGGGCGCGGCCGGGTGCACACCTTTACCCGGGTGTCGGCCATGGGGGCGCCGCCGGAGTTTCTCCAGTACGTGGAGCGCCGCGGCCCGTACTGGGTCGGCATCGTGGAACTGGAAGAAGGCCCGCGGGTTGTCGCCCAGCTGGTGGTGCCCGAGGGCCGGCAGCCGTACATCGGACAGCCGGTGCGCATGGTGCTGCGGCGTCTGTATGAGGAAGACGGCGTGATCCGCTACGGGTACAAGTTCGAAACCCTGGACCACCACGCCGGCGACGGCACGGAGGGGTGACGGCATGGAAACCCTGCAGGTGGAGATTCGGGACGGGATCGCCACCGTCTGGCTCAACCGGCCGCAGGTCAAAAACGCCATCAACTTTCAAATGTGCCGGGAGCTCATCGACACGTTCGCGGGGCTGGGGGACGACCCGCAGGTGCGGGTGGTGCTCCTGCGCAGCGGCTTGAGGGACGTGTTTTGCGCCGGTGCGGACTTTAAGGAGCGCCGGGATTTCAGCATCGACGACATGCGCCGCCGCCGCACCATCGCTCGCCGGGCCTACGAGGCCATCAGCCGGTGCGACCATCCGGTCATCGCCGTGGTGCTGGGCAAGGC
>DATCKT010000312.1:0-6884 GCA_036562195.1 Limnochordales bacterium | reverse complement strand
CGGGACCGGAGGCGAAGGAATCGTAGGTGTACACTACGAGGCGCTGCTGGCCCTGGGCGAGGGCGCCGGCCGCTAGGAGGGCCGCTACGAGCCCGGCCAGCACCACGGTAAATCCGAGACGAGAAACGCGGCAGTGAACAGTCGGGCGCATAAAAAAGAACCTCCTATCGAAATTGATAGAGGTTCCGTGACGGGGAAGATGAATTTGCCTCGGACTCTCCCTACGCCGGCATTACCCGGGGCAGGTTCCAAGGGTCGGTGGCCCGCGCCACCCTCTCAGCCCGTCACGAGCTCCCCTGAGTCGCGCCTTCAGTCTACCAGAAGGTGCCTCGCGAGTCAAATGGCGGCGCGCGTTCCGCGCCGGCGCGATTGGGGTGTCAGCACCCGTGCGCGGCGGCGGGAGCTGTTGTAAGATCACGGCAGGAGCAGGGACATTGCCCCGAATGGGGCCAGCGGACACGGCCGCCGAGGCGGCCGGTACGAGCCAAAGGGCAGAACGGCCGGCGCAGAGGACGAGGGTGCGGGCGCAAACCCACCCCCCTGAGCCCCGCGATCCCGCCGGTGCCGCAAGTCGGGTGCTGGCACCCGTGAACATCGCTGGGAGTCAGTGCTAGAGTGTTGTTGAGGCGTATTCTCAAACCAGACACGACCGGAAAGCTCGACGTTGTCATCCGGCTGGTTGGCGCCAAACATGGGAGCTACTCCCGAGCCGGGTTCGGCGGGAAGGGGACACGGGAGCATGGACCTGGAAGCGGCATTGCGACGGCTCAACCAACGGGCGAAAACCGATGAGGCGTTCCGGCAAGAGTTCGAGCGGGACCCGGAAGGTGTGCTGCAACGGGAGACGGGACTACCGTTGGACGATTTGTGGCAGCTGGCCGCCGAACTGAGCGACGCCGAGCTGGCGGCGGTGACGGGCGGAACGGCCGGCAGGACGAGGGGATCTAGATGCCCCCAGTGCCAGAAGTGGGTGCGGCCGGGGGAGAAGCATACCTGTGTCACGGACGGTGCCTCGGACATCCCGGGCCCCGGCATGCCGGGCACCGGATCATTCAGATCGCCGGGCGAGAGGGGGCTGTAGCGGCTCTCAGCCCGGCAGCGGTTCTCAGCCCGGCGGGGCGCCGCACCGGGCCAGCCCCCCGGACGTTGCCGCACGACCCGGGAACAGCGTTGGCGTCCGCCTTGCCTGCCCGGCGAGCCGGCGGCTTGCCGGGCAGGTGCTGCTGTCCTTCTGTGGCGTCCGGTTTGCCTCGTCCGTTTCTACCTGTTTTTCGTTCCTACCGAGTTGCTCCCCCGGATCGGCTCCCCGGCTTGCCGACCCGGGTTTCTTCTCCGCCCGTCAAGCCTGTTGTCCAGTTGCTGCCGACGACGATCATTCCTGCGCCATGGGGAAGGCCAAGGCGCCCTCGCCTGCGAACACATTTCGTGCGGAGCGCCCGCGCCCTGCGCCGGCGGCGTCCCCGGGGGCGGAGGGCTCCCCAGACCATCGGCCTTGAGGTGTGCACCGGATGAAGATCGGTTCCCATGTGTCCTTTTCCAACAAGGGTCTGTTGGCCGCGGCCGAGGAGGCCATCAGCTACGGCGCGACGTCCTTCATGGTCTACACGGGCGCGCCGCAGAACACCCGCCGCAAGCCCATGGAGGAGCAGTACGTCCCCGAGGGCCTGGCCC
This sequence comes from Limnochordales bacterium, assembly GCA_036562195.1. Classification (GTDB taxonomy): domain Bacteria; phylum Bacillota; class Limnochordia; order Limnochordales; family ZCTH02-B6; genus ZCTH02-B6. Next base: position 5,213 of record DATCKT010000312.1, on the reverse strand, counting down.
TGATGAAGGAGAACGGTATCGAAGAGATCGTCGTTCACGCGCCCTATATCATCAACCTGGCCTCGCCCAAGCAGGAGACGTTCCGATTGGCCGTGGAGTTTCTGCAGCAGGAAATGGAACGTACCGCCTACATGGGTGTGGAAAACCTGGTCGTTCACCCGGGCGCGTACGTGGACAAGGATCTGGATTACGGCATCAAACGCATCGTGGAAGCCCTCGACGAAGTGCTGGCCGCCGACCGGGGCGTGTACATCGCCCTGGAAACCATGGCGGGCAAGGGCACCGAGGTCGGACGCACCTTTGAGGAACTCGCGGCCATCATCGAGCGCTGTGCCCACAGCGACCGGCTGCGGGTCTGCTTCGACACTTGCCACGCCCACGACGCGGGTTACGACATCATCAACGGCTTCGATGCGGTCATGGAGGAATTCGACCGCGTCATCGGCCTGGACCGCCTCAGCGTCATCCACATCAACGACAGCAAGAATCCCCGGGGCGCCCGCAAGGACCGGCACGCGCCGCTGGGCGCGGGCTACATCGGCTTTGACGCCATCAACCGGATCGTGCACCACGAGGTGGCCCGGGACAAACCCATCATCCTGGAAACACCCTGGATCGGCAAGGACGAGGCCACCCAGCGCCCCATGTACGAGGCGGAGATCGCGCTGCTCCGGGGAAACGCGCCGGACCGCTTTGGACAAGGTTTCCTCGACGATGTGGCGAAACTGCGGGCCTTCTTCGCCGAAGCGCTGACGGACCCCGGCGACAACGGCCGGCGCTACGTGCTCTCCACCTGGGAAGCGCTGCGGGACAAGACGCAGAAGGCTGCCGACAAGCGGGAGCCCATGGAACGACTCTACGACCTGGTCGTCGAACGGGGGCTGTTGCCCGGCCTAAGCGAGGAGCAGATCAACATGCGCCTCGTCGGGTACTTCGCCGGCCTTTGAAGCGGACCACGCTGGCCCCTACTGGGCTCCTAGCCCGCCGTTCCGGTGGCACAGGCGCCCGCCGCGCGCTGCCGTGGGCAAACCCGGCAGCCCTCAGGCGCCCAGGTAGGCTTCCCGCACCCGCGGATCGTCCAAGAGGTCGCGCGCGGGGCCGCTGACGGCGATGGTGCCGGTTTCCAGGACGTAGGCGCGATGCGCCACCTGCAGCGCCATGCGGGCGTTTTGTTCCACCAGGAGCAAGGTGGTGCCCTGCCGGTTGATCTCCACGAGGATGCGGAAGATTTCTTCCACGAGGATCGGGGCCAGGCCCATGGACGGCTCATCCAGGAGCATGAGCTCTCCGCCCGTCATGAGGGCGCGCCCCACGGCCAGCATTTGCTGCTCACCGCCGCTTAAGGTGCCCGCGTGCTGGTTGCGCCGCTCGGCCAGGCGCGGGAAGACCGAGTACACCCGCTCCAGGTCCGCGTTGACGTCGCCCACGCCCCGCCGGTTGTAGGTGGCCAGCAAGAGGTTTTCCCGCACCGTCAGGTTGGCGAACACGCCGCGCCCCTCCGGCACGTGGCAGATGCCCAGCCGCACCACTTCGTGCGCGGGGAAGCGGCTCAGGTCTTGTCCCCGGTAGGTGATCTGCCCTTGGGCGACGGGCACCAGGCGCGAGATGGCCCGTAGCGTCGTCGTCTTGCCGGCGCCGTTGGCCCCGATCAAGGTGACGATCTCGCCCCGGCGCACCTCCATGGAAATGCCCCGCACGGCGCGGATGTTGCCGTAGGCCACGTGCACGTCTTTCAAGGTCAACAGCGCCTCGCCGGGCGCGGGACCCGGGCCCCGGGCGCCCCCGGGAGCGGTGGAGGGGTTGGGCTGCGCAGCGCTCACGCCAAGGCCACCCCCCGCCCCAGGTAGGCTTCCAGCACCCGGGGGTTGGTGCGCACTTCCTCAGGCGTCCCTTCGGCGATGACCTGGCCGAAGTCCAGCACCGTGATGCGCTCGCAGATGCTCATCACCATCTTCATCTGGTGCTCGATGAGCAGGATCGTGACGCCGAAGCGCGCCCGCAGGTCGTGGATGAGGTCGGCCAGCTGCACGACCTCGGCCGGGTTCATGCCGGCGGCGGGCTCGTCCAGCAGGAGCAGCTTCGGCGAGGTGGCCAGCGCCCGGGCGATCTCCAGCTTGCGCTGGGCGCCATAGGCCAAGTTGCGGGCGGGCTCCAGGGCCACGTCCGCCAAGCCGAACACCTCCAGCAAGGCCATGGACTGTTCGGTAATGGCCGTCTCCCGCCGCTGCACGCCCGCGGCCCGCAGGAAGGCCTCCCACACGCGGTACCCCACCCGTTGGTAGTGGGCGATGCGCACGTTGTCCAGCACCGTCAAGTCCTTGAAGAGGCGGATGGTCTGGAACGTGCGGGCCACGCCCCGCGCGACGATCTGCGACGGCAAAAGGCCCACCAGCGACGTGCCTTCCAGCCGGATGTCGCCGCTCTCCGGCCGGTATACGCCCGTGATCAAGTTGAACACCGTCGTCTTGCCCGCACCGTTGGGCCCGATGAGCCCCACCAGGCTTCCCTGGGGCACCTGCAGGTGGAAGTCCCGGACGGCGTGCAGCCCACCGAACCGGACGTTCAAACCCTCAATGGCGAGCAGCACCGGCCGCACCCTCCTTCCGCGCCCGGAGCCGCCCCAGGCGCCAGCGTTCGTCCACCGGGATGAGCGCCCGCCACTCCTTGAGTCCCATGATCCCCGTGGGCCGCAGCACCATCATCAGGACCAAGAGCAGCGGCGCCAGCGCCATGCGCCACACGCCCAGGAACCGCAAGGCTTCCAGCAGCACCGTGAAGATGGTCGCGCCCAGGATGGAGCCCATCATGCTGCCGATGCCGCCCAGGTACACCATGATAAGGATCTCGGTGGACTTGATGATGTCAAAGTTGCGCGGGTGGATAAATTGGAGCAGGTGCGCATGAAGCCCGCCCGCCACGCCGGCGAAGAACGCGGAAAGGATGAAGGCCTGGATCTTGACCTCCCGCGTGCGCACCCCCACCAGCTCGGCCGCCACCTCGTCTTCCCGGATGGCCAGCACGCCGCGGCCGGCGTTGGAGTAAATGAAGTTGCGGATGATCCAGAGGGTGGCGATCACCCATACGTACACCCACGGCAGGTTGGTCAGCCGCAGCATGACCAGAAACCCGCGCGGCCCCCCGATGGCGTCGATGTTCTCGATGACGCTCTTCACGATCATGTTGAGGGCCAGCGTCACCAGGGCCAAGTAGTCGCCGCGGGTGCGGAACGAGGGAATGGCCACCAAAAGCGCCACGATCCCGGCGCTGATCCCGCCGCCGATGAGGGCCAGCGGGAACAAAGTCGACGCGTGGTCCCACGGGATGACCCGCATGGTGAGGACGGATGACACGTACGCGCCCACCGCCATGAAACCGGCGTGGCCGACGGCGAACTCGCCCATGTAGCCGTTCACCAGGTTGAGGCTGACGGTAAGCATGATGTTGATCCCGATGTACATCAGAATCAACTCGTAGTACGGGTTGATCAGTTGATACCGGGGAATCGCCCAGGCGGCTCCGAAGCCGGCGATCACCAGCAGCGGCAGCCCCCAGCGTGATGACCAACGCTCCAGTTGCACCTGCATGTGCCCCTCTCAGTCCTGGCCTCCACCGCCCGCCGGGCTCGCGGCCGCGCGCACCTTCCCGGCGACGGTGGCCGCTCACACTTTCTGCGCCTGGACGCGCCCCAAGAGCCCGGTGGGGCGGAACACCAAGAGCAAAAGCAGCAGCGTAAAGGCGACGAAGTCCCGGTAGGTGCTGGGCAGCACTGCCGCGACGTAGATCTCGGTCATGCCCAGGATATAGCCGCCCAGCATCGCCCCGCGCACGTTGCCGATGCCGCCCACCACCGCCGCGATGAAGGCCTTCCAGCCGATCAGGATCCCCATGTAGGGATCGATGATGGGATACGCCTGGCCAAACAGCACGCCCCCCGCGGCCGCGAGGCCCGACCCGATGGCGAAGGTCAGCGAGATGACCCGGTCCACCGAGATGCCCATCAGGGGGACAACCGAACGGTCCCACGAGATCGCTCGCATGGCCATGCCGGTGAGCGTCCCGCGGATAAACCAGTCCAGGGCCAGCATGAGCCCCACCGAGACGCCCAGGATCAACAGCTGCACCGACGAAACGGTGAGGCCGCCCGGCAGGTCAAAGCGGTGCGCGCCGATCAGGGCGGGAAAGGCCCGGGGCTCGGCCCCCACGGTGCCCAGGACGAAGTGCTCCAAAAAGATCCCCACCCCGAGGGCGGTGATGACGGCGGATACCCGCGGCGCGTTGCGCAGCGGCTTGTAGGCGAGGCGCTCGATCAGCACGCCCAAAAGCGCCGTGGCAGCCATGGTCAACAGCATCGTCGGGACCATGGGCAGCCGCAGGTTTAAGGCGGCGGCGAGGCCGATAAAGGCGCCCACCATGAAGATGTCCCCGTGGGCGAAGTTGATCAGGCGCAGGATGCCGTAGACCATGGTGTAGCCCAGTGCAATCAGGGAATAAATGCTACCCAGCTGCAGGGCGTTCAGCGTTTGCTGCAGCCAAAACTCCAAGCCAAAGTCCTCCCCCGACCCATTGCAACGATGGCGCCGGCGCCCATAGGGAAACCGGCATAGACAGGGTGGGACGGGTACAACACCCAACCCCACCCTGTTTAAACCGTCAACCTTGCCGCCCACCGGCCGGCTCGCTCAGGGGGCGGGCCCGCCGGTGGGCTGAAATCCGCGCCCCGGGCCCGGCCGAATGCCCGCAGCCCGGTCGGCCCTTGTTCCGTTACGGCGCTCGCTCCGTCCCGAGGCTTGCTCCGTCCCGAGGCTTGCCCCTTCCCGGCGTTTGCCCCGTCCCGGTGTTGCCCCGTCGCGGCGCTTGCTCCGTCACGGCGCGACAGAGTCGAAGTAGGTGAACTTGCCGTCGCGGATCTGGATGATCACCGCGCTCTTGATCGGGTCGCCCGTGCCCTCGAACCGCATGCTGCCCGTCACGCCCTCGAAGTCGGTGATGGAGGCCAGGGCGTTCCGCACCGCCTCCCGGTCGACCCGGCCGGCCTTCCGCAGCGCGTGGAAGAGCAGGTGCATGGAGTCGTAGGACAGCGCGGCCACGTCATCGGGCGTGCTGCCGTAGCGGGCCTCGTAGGCGGCGATGAGCTCCCGGGCCACCGGCGTGGCGATGTCGAGCGCGTAGTGGGTGGTGACGAACAGGCCCTCCATGGCCGCGCCGCCCAGGTT
>DATCKT010000203.1:0-13227 GCA_036562195.1 Limnochordales bacterium | reverse complement strand
CTCGTAGGCCTCTTGAGTACTCCTCCGCGTCTTCCTTCGCCGCGTTAGTCTACCACAACGGCCCGTCCTCTGTCAATTTGGCCGCGCCCGGGGGACCGCCCGCCCGCCCGCTGGCCTCCCGCATCAGAACGCCGTTGGGATCGTTGCGGAGTTCCTGGCCATAGACCGGGTCTCTCGGGACCTGTTGCCCTGCTGCATAAGGCGTCGCGCAGTCTCTTAGGCGGTCCAGGACCAGGATGCGGCGCCTCTCGGGCGCCAAGCCTGCTCGACGGGCACCGTACTCACGGGCCTGAGTATGTTCTCGATGGTACTTGACCGACGACGGTTGGTCTAGACGGAATAGCTGGTATATGTACTGATAAGGTGGCATATATTCATACTGAAGTCTCGCCAGTATGGACAGCGACGATTCAGGAGGTGTAGACTGTGAGAAGAGGTGAGGGTCTCGTGGCAACGGTAAGGGTGCAGCCCAGGGGACAGATTACCTTGCCGAAGGCCATACGCGACCTGTTCGATCTGCGCGAAGGTGCCGAACTGCTGGTCGTACCCGACGGCGAATCCCGCATCGCCCTCGTTGTACTCCCTAAGCCAAGGAGCGTCTTTGATCTCGGAGATCTCGTGGACCCCGCGCGTGGGCCTGCCGACTTCAGGGAAGCTCGGAAACTCGGGCGCAAATACCGCGCCGAGCGTCTGATGGAACGCTTAAAGGGCGCCCTAGAAGGAAGGGGCGCACGGGAAGAGGCGATGGCCGAGGCTGCGGCTGCCTTGGAGTCGGGCGAGGGAAAGAAAACACCGTGACAACCTGGATTTTGGACACGAACATCGTGATCTTCCTGCTCGCTCGTAATAAACTGCTGCAAGACCCGCGCGCGCAGCACATGCGGGCAAGGCTCCACCAACTGGACCAAGCATTGAAGCAGCACGTGGATGCCGGCGGCCAACTGCTGTTAACCCCGGTTGTTGTCCATGAGGCCTTGTTCACTCTGCACCACGCCTACGGGTACAGTCAAGACGAATGCGCGCAAATGCTTATGAGCTTCATCCAGGCGCCCGAGGTCCTGTGCGAAGACGAGCCGTGGGTACGAGCCGCTTTGTTCCTTCATAGCGCGCATGGGTTGGACTTCGTCGACGGATATCTTGCTGCACGCACCTTGGATCAGCCGGATACCTACCTGGTCACCCACGACACGGGTATCCCCAAGTACACCAGGGCCCGCTTGGTGAATTGGTAGGCCCAGTATAAACCACGGAACGGCCGGATGTCGCACGCGCGTCGCCCGGCCTGGTGTTGCCTGTTGACGCCGGCGCCCGGAATCCGGTATCAAGGGGGCGGAGGGAGGACCGCACCGTGACCGAACATTACCCGGCGGGGAAGCTGTGCCGCCTGCGCCCGCTGCGGCGGGAGGATTTGCCCCAGCGCCTCCAGATGATCAACGACCCCGACGTCCAGCGACTGTGGATCGGGGTTCCGGCGGACAAGAACGACCTGGAAGCCCTTGAGACCTGGTTTTACATGCTCAGCCAGGACCCCTACAGCGAACAGTGGGCCATCGAGGCGCCCGACGGCCGCTACGTGGGCGACATCGACCTGCACAGCATCAACCGGGCGCGGGGAGAGGCGGCGTTGTCGGTGCTGGTGGGCGACCGGGCGTACTGGACCCCGGAAGCCCGCCGCGACATCCTGGTGACGGCCCTGCGGTACGCCCTGGAGGAAAAGGGCCTGCGGCGCATTACAATGGAAGTGCCCGACAACGACGTGGAAGGGGTGCGGATCCTCCAGGACCTGGGCTTTCGCATCGTCGACAAGTACGAACTGGACGTCTTCGAAGGCGTCAACGAGCTGACCATGGAGCTGCAGGCGGAGAAATTTAATCCCTGACCCCAGCGGAGCGCCATCCGTTCTACGGCTGCACGGGAACCTCAAAGGAGTGAAGGCACGATGAGCATCGACTGGCGGAGTGCTTTTGAGCGGGGTTTGCCCTACCATGAGTTTTTGCAGGCCTACGGCACCGACGCCCACCGGGAGCGGTGGCGGCAGGTGTATCAGCGGGTGGCGCTGACGGACGCGCAGAAGGCGCTTCTGAAAGGCTTCGTGCGCCAGATGAACGTGCTGGTCCTGGCCGGCACGTGGTGCGGCGACTGCGTCAACCAGTGCCCGATTCTCCAGCGCTTCGCCGAGGAGACGGACCGCATTGACCTGCGCTTCCTCGATCAGGAAACCATCCCCGAGCTCACCGAGCAGCTGCGCATCAACGGCGGGCGGCGGGTGCCCGTGGTCGTGTTTCTGAGCGAGGACTTCCAGGAATGCGGCCGCTACGGTGACCGGGTCCTGGCCTACTACCGCCAGATGGCCAAGGACCAGTTGGGGCCGGCCTGCCCCGTGGGCGTCGTGCCGCCCGGCGACGACCTCCTGCGGGAAGCCACCAGCCAGTGGCTGGCCGAGTTCGAGCGGATTCACCTGATGCTGCGCCTCTCGCCCCGCCTGCGGGAGCGCCACGGGGACTAACCGCGCCGTTGCTGCTCGTCTCTGGTGCCTCGGCGTAGGTTGACGTTTCCAGGCTTGCCAGGTATACTGAAACCGTTAGCAGCCAAAGACCAAGAGTGCTAACCAGACCCGCCGCCGGCGTGCCCCTGACTCCCTCGGCACCGGTCGACATCTCTTGCGGGCTGTTTTCGTTGTCTCCGCGGCCGGTTGATAGGGTGGCCTATCGCAGCAGCCGGCCTCGTCCTGGTGCCAGCGGGCGCGCGGCCAGCTGATCATGCGCCGGCTCTTCCAGCCGGTCCATCCCCGCGTGAAAGTGCGGGTCGCCGGTTTCCGGCCAAGGCAGACCCGCGAGAGGCTGGCGCGCGCCGTCGATTCGGAGCAAACATCGTGCCCAGCACCGGCGCAACGCGCCGGCCCATCGCGCCCAAGCATTCGGCTTCAGCCCATCCTTCATCGCCGGCGGGACCATCATCACTGCAGGCGAAGCGGCTCGCCTGCGCACAAGGAGGTGACGGGGGATGCAGACCGCCCCCAGCGTTCTGTTCGTTGGGTCGTACCCACCGCGCCAGTGCGGCATCGCGACCTTCACCCGGGACCTGGCCCACGCGCTGCAGGCCGTGGGGGGCCGGCCGTTCCAGGTGATCGCGGTGCACAACGCCGACCGGGAGCCTGAGCATCCTCCGGAGGTGGCGCTGGCCATCCGCCGCGACCGGCTGGAAGATTACCGGCGGGCGGCGGACTACGTCAACAGCGCCCCTGTGGATGTGGTGTCGCTGCAGCACGAGTTCGGGCTCTTCGGCGGTCAGGCCGGCCAGTACATCCACGAGTTTCTCCGGCGCGTGGAGAAACCCGTCGTGACCACCTTGCATACGGTGATCCGGCAGCCTGAGCCCGAGTACCGCGAGGCGACGCTGGCCCTCATCCGCCATTCGGAGCGGCTGGTGGTCATGAGCGAGGTGGCTCGCGACATTTTGCTGGAAACCTACCGGGCCCCCGCGGAGCAGATCACGCTCGTTCCGCACGGCGTGCCGGATATGCCCGGCGAGGACCCGGCAGCCCTGAAGGCGGCCCTGGGCTTGGCCGGCCGCTTCGTGATCCTGACCTTTGGCCTGCTGAGCCGCAATAAGGGCATAGAACTGATGCTGGACGCCCTGCCGGCGGTGGTGGCGGCGCACCCGGAGGTGCTGTACGTTGTCCTGGGAGCGACCCACCCGGAGGTGGTGCGCTGGGAGGGCGAGTCGTACCGCAGCTTCCTGGAGGACAAGGTGCGGCGGCTGGGCCTGGCGGGCCATGTACGCTTCGTCAACCAATATGTGGATCAGGAAACGCTGCTCCGCTACATCCACGCGAGCGACCTTTATGTGACGCCCTACCGCAATGCGGAGCAGGTGGTGAGCGGGACGCTCTCGTACGCCCTGGCGCTGGGCAAGCCCATCGTCTCCACGCCGTATTGGTACGCCCAGGAGCTTTTGCGGGACGGCCGCGGGGTGGTGGTGCCCTTCGGCGACGCGGGGGCCATGGCCGCAGCCGTGGGCCGGCTCATCGCGGACCGCGAGGCGTATGAGCGCATCAGCCGGGCGGCCTACGATCGGGGCCTGGGCATGCGCTGGCCCGTCGTAGCGGGACGGTTTGCTGCGGTGCTGGCCGAGGCGGTGGCCGCGGGGAAGGCTGTGGCCGGCGCAGCGGCGGCGGCCGGAGCGCGGGCCTCCGGGGCGTCGACCTGGCTTTCGGCCGACGGCCAGCCGGGTTTGCCGCCCATCCGCCTGGACCACCTGCGGCGGCTGTCGGACGAGACGGGGCTCCTGCAGCACGCGACCCACGGCGTGCCCGACCCGCAGTTTGGCTACAGCGCCGACGACGCGGGGAGGGCGCTCGTGGTGCTCATGGAGCTGTACGCCCGCCACGGGCGCACGGACGGGCTGGACCTGGCCGAGACGTACCTCAAGTTCCTGCGCCATGCCCAGCGGGCGGACGGCGCGTTTCACAACTTCGTGGCCTACGACCGGCGCTACTTGGACGACCAGGGCAGCGAAGACACCCTGGGGCGGGTGTTGTGGGGGCTGGGGCACGTGGCCAAGAGCGCCCCGGAGGCGGGCATGCGGGCCCTCGCGAGCGAAATGGTGCAGGCCGCGCGGCCCCACGTGGAGAATCTGCACCATTTGAGGGCCAAGGCGTATGCCGTGTGCGGGCTGGCGGCCTTCGCGCAGAGCTTCGCACAGGCGGCGGAGGCGGCGCCGTGGCGGGCGCTGCTCGAGCGGCTGGCGGCCGACCTGGCCCGCCGCTTCGAAGACCACGCACGGCCAGGCTGGGAATGGTTTGAGGAGCGGCTCACCTACGGCAACGCCATCCTCAGCTACGCGCTGCTGGTGGCGCACCGGACCACGGGCCTGGAGCGGTTCCGCCGCGTCGGGCTGCGGAGCCTGGATTTCCTGTGGCGCTGCCAGTGGAACGGGCAGTACCTGGACCTCATCGGCAACGACGGCTGGGCCTCGCGGGACGGGCAGCGGGCCGTGTTCGGCCAGCAACCCATCGACGCGGGCTACATGGTGCTTGCGTGCGCGGCCGCCTACTCTGTGACCCGCCAAGCCTCTTACGCCCAGCGGGCGCGGGACGCCTTCGCCTGGTTCCTGGGCCGCAACCGGCTGGGCCAGCCGCTGGTGGACCCGGCCACGGGCGCGGTCAGCGACGGGTTGGAGGCCCACGGCGTCAGCACCAACCAGGGGGCGGAAGCGGCCATCAGCTGGCTGCTCGCGCAGCTGGCGCTGGCCCGGCTGGCGGCGCCCACCGCGGATGCGGCCGCCCCGCGGGCGCCGGCCCGTCGCCCGGCGGCCAACATACTACCCGGCACAAGCCGCGCCGCGGTCCCGGCGAGGTGATCATTGTGAGCAATCCCCAACTGGTGGCGGTCATCATCGCCGGCGGCAGCGGCACCCGCTTTTGGCCCGTCAGCACCGAGGACCGGCCCAAGCAATTCCTGCCGCTCTTTGGCCCCCGGACGCTCCTGCAGGCCACCGTGGACCGCCTGGAGGGGCTGATGCCGCCGGAGCGCATTCTAGTGATCACCGCGGCCCGTTTCGCGGACACGGTGCGGCAGCAGTTGCCCCAGCTGCCGGCGGACAACGTCATCGGCGAACCCCAGGGGCGGGATACCGCCGCCGCCATCACCCTGGCGGCCCTTGTCTGCCGGCGCCGGTTCGGCAACCCGGTGATGGTGGTGCTGCCCGCTGACCACGTCATCGAGCCTACGGATGCGTTTCACCGGACGGTACGGTCCGCGGCCGCCGCGGCCCACGGCAGCTCGCGGCTCTACACCTTCGGCGTCCGGCCGACGTATCCGGCGACCGGTTACGGGTACCTGCAGGCCGGCGCACGGGTGGCGCCGCCGCCGGGGACAGCGGGCGGCCTTGAGCACTTCCGGGTGGAGCAGTTCAAGGAGAAACCGTCCCGGGAGACGGCGGAGGCATACCTCGCGGCCGGCAATTACTTCTGGAACAGCGGCATGTTCGTCTGGGCCACCGAGACGTTCCTCGCGGCCGTCCAGCGGCACCTGCCCGAGCACGCCCGGCGGCTGTTCCCGCTGGAGAAGCACGTGGACGGGCCGGCGTGGGAGTCAGCGCTGGCCGGCGCCTTTGGCCAGGTGCCTAAGATCTCCGTGGACTACGGCATAATGGAGAAGGCGGACGAGGTGTACATGGTCGCGGCGCCCTTCCGCTGGAGCGACGTGGGCGGCTGGGCGGCGCTGGCCGACTTCCTGCGCCGGGACGACGCGGGCAACGCGGTCCGGGGCGCGGTGCACGCCCTGGACGCCGGCGGGAACGTGGTGTTTTGCGAGGACGCGTCCGAGGTGGTGGCCCTGGTGGGCGTCGACGACGTGATCGTGGTGCGGGCGGGCAACCGCACGCTCGTGGTGCGCAAGGACCGGGCCGAAGACGTGAAGCGGCTGGTGGAAGCCATGCAGCGGGCCGGCAAGTGACGCCCGGTTTCCGAGAGGTAAAGGCCGAGTCGTGGCACAAGCAGGCACCGTGGTACCACAGCGCCGGGCTGAACGGGGTGAGAGGCACAAGATGCAGGAAGCCCTTGCGTGTTTCAAAGCGTACGACGTGCGGGGCATCGTCCCCGACGAGCTCAATGAGGAGCTGGCCTACCGCATCGGCCGCGCCTACGCGGCGGTGGTGTCGCCGCGCCGGGTGTGCGTCGGGCGCGACGTGCGGCCTTCCGGGGAAGGGCTGGTACGGGCCCTCACCGAAGGCCTGACGGACGCGGGCGTGGACGTCATCGACATCGGCATGGTCGGCACGGAGCAGGTGTACTTCGCCACGTTCCACTACGGCCTCGACGGCGGCATCATGGTCACCGCCAGCCACAACCCGCCCGAATACAACGGGATGAAGTTTGTGCGCGCGGAAGCGCGGCCCATCAGCGGCGACAGCGGCCTCAAGGAGATCGAGGCGCTGGCCCGGCGCGGCGCGTTTGTGCCCGCGGCGGCCAAGGGGCGGCGCACCGAGCGGGACGTCTTTGACGAGTACGTGGAGCACCTGCTCGGCTACGTGGACGTGGCGCGGCTCAAGCCGTTCCGCATCGCGTGCAACCCGGGCAACGGCTGCGCGGGGCTGGTCCTGGAGCGGCTGGCGCCCCGGCTGCCATTCCGGCTGGTCACCCGCTTCGCCGAACCCGACGGGAGCTTCCCCAACGGCGTGCCCAATCCCCTGTTGCCCGAGAACCGGGCCGCCACCGCGGAACTGGTGCGGGAGAGCGGGGCCGACTTCGGCGTGGCGTGGGACGGCGACTTCGACCGGTGCTTCCTCTTCGACGAGCGGGGCGAGTTCATCGAAGGGTACTACATCGTCGGCCTCTTGGCCCAGGCGGTGCTGCGGCGCTACCCAGGCGCCACCATTCTGCACGACCCGCGCCTTGTGTGGAACACGGTGGACATCGTGGAGTCCATGGGCGGCCGGCCGTTCATGTGGAAGACGGGGCACGCCTTCATCAAGGAAAAGATGCGGGACGTGGACGCCGCCTACGGCGGGGAGATGTCCGCCCACCACTACTTCCGGGACTTCCGCTACTGCGACAGCGGCATGATCCCGTGGCTGCTCATCGCGCAGCTGCTGTCGGAGACGGACCAGCCCCTGTCCGCCCTGGTGGCGGAGCGGATCGAGAAGTTCCCGGTGAGCGGGGAGATCAATCGCCGGCTGAGCGATCCCGACGCCGCCCTGGCGCGCCTTGAGGCCACCTACAAGGCCCAGGCCCGCCGGATCGACTACATCGACGGGCTCAGCATGGAGTTTGACGCGTGGCGCTTCAACGTGCGCAAGTCCAACACCGAGCCCCTCGTCCGCCTCAACGTGGAAACCCGGGGCGACAAGGCGCTCCTGCGGGAGAAAACCCAGGAACTTTTGGACCTTTTGGACGATAACGCCGCCTAGCGGGCGGCGGTGGACAAGGCAGCAGCCCAACGGTAAGATGGAGGCAGCAAGCCAAGGACCAACCGCTGCGGCGGTGCCGGGCCTATGAGGCGCCCTCGGGTGGGGGCGCCTGGCGGCGCGCGGGGAAGGCGTCCAGTCACGGGGCGCCGTCCGCCGCGGTTCCCTAGGTGGGGCCGGCAGCGCCGGGCGGCGCAGGAGTGGATTCGTGATGGCGTGGCTCATCCCGCTGGTGTCGTGTGTCATCGGGATCGTGTTCACGGGCGTGCTCCTGTCCCAGTACCGCCAGCGCCGCCGCTGGCACCAGCTGATGTGGTCGGTCGGCATGATCATGTTTGTGCTGGCCACCTTTGGAGAATTCTACGGCGGCACCTTCGGCTGGACGCCCTTCGTGTACAAGCTCTACTACTTCGCAGGCGTGGCCTTGCCCGGCATGATGGGAGCGGGCACCGTGTACTTGATGACCCGACAGCGCCCGCAGATCGGCCACATCTATGCGGCGGCGGTGGTGGTGGTCGCCGTCCTGTTCCTGCTGGCCGTGGCCCGGGCGGACGTGAACGCCGCGGCCCTGGCCGCAAGCGGCGTGGCGCCCGACTCCGCCGAGATCCTGCCCTTGGAAGCCCGCCGGCCGTACAGCCTGCTCTTGTCCATGGTGGGCGGCCTGGTGATGCTGGGCGGCGCGCTCTACTCGTGGCTGCGCTTCAAGCTGACGTACAACCTCCAGATCTTCTTGGGCGCGCTGGCCTTTGTGCTGGGCGGCACGCTGACGAGCCGCGCGGGTCTGGTGGGGGTGATCCCCATCACCAACCTGATCGGTGTCGCGCTGGTCTTCGCGGGGGTCATGGCGGCCGAGCGGATGCGCCAGCAGCCGGCGCCGGCCACGGCGAGACCCGGCTGACGGCTTTGCGCTGCGGCTTGGGCTGCTGCTTGGGTTGGTGCTTGGACTTGACGGGCCGCCGACGGTGCGTGGGGCCGACGAAGCGGAAGCCCCGCCGCACCAGGTCCCGGCTCATGGCCTCCGCGTCGGGGGTGTGGGCCGGGACGTCTTCTTGGCGGCGCCACGCGTTCTGCCGCGGGGCTCCGCCCACAAACCGCCAGATGTAGGCCGCGAAACCGGCCCGGTCAGGAGCCGGGTTCCGGGGCGTCGAGGCCGTCCGCGCCTGGGCCGGATAGCAGCAGCGGCACCTGCGCGAGCCGCTGGCGGGCCAGCTCGCAGTACTCCTCCGAGATGTCGTAGCCCACATAGTGGCGGCCGGTCTGCGCGGCGGCCACGCACGTGGACCCCGAGCCGTTGAACGGGTCCAACACCACATCGCCCACGTAGCTGTACAGCTGGATGACGCGGCGGGCAAGCTCCACCGGGAACGGCGCCGGGTGCCCGACCCGCCGGGCCGACTCGGGCGGGATCTCCCACACCGACAGCGTGGCGGTGAGGAACTCGTCCCGGGAGATGTCGCTTTCCCCTTTGTCCGGCCGGGCGAACGTTTCCTTGACGAAGACCAGCAGGTATTCGTGGACGTCCCGCAGCCGCGGCGCCCGGGCCGACATCCAGCTGCCCCACGCACAGTTGCCGCTCATGCTCTTGCCCTTCTGCCAGATGATCTCGCCGGCGGGCAAAAACCCCACGGCCATATGCCGGGCGTAGAAGTAGGCGTGCAGGGGGATGTACGGCTTGCGGCCCAGGTTGGCGATGTTGACCACATAGCGGCCGCCCGGGATCAGCACCCGGTACACCTCGGCCGCCACCCGCGTGATCAGGTCCAGGTAGGCGCGCAGGTCCAGATCCTCGTCGTACTCTTTGCCGGCGTTGTAGGGCGGTGAAGTGAAGGCCAGGGCCACCGAGTCGTCGGGGATGTGCCGCATGTCCTCCGCAGTGTGGCAGTAAATTCGATTGGCCCACTCTCCCAGGGGCTTGGGCGGCACCTTGGGCGGCGCCTCGGGCCGCGCGTCGCCCGCCGCGAGCGGTCCCGGCACTTGGCCGTTTCCATGGATGGCGGCGCCCGAGACGGTCCCATCCGGTGCCGGCCGCCGCCCGTTGAGCCGGCTCACGTCAAAAAGCTCCACCAGGCCCCCGCCGCCGTACAGGTTTCGTTCATAAAAGGCCGACGAATCGTGGCTCTCTCGCCTGGAAACGCCAAAGGAGTACGTTCTGGTGGTCCGGCGCACGCGGGATCGCCTCCGCCGTCAACACTACGTCACAGGTGCAGCCGTTTCCTGGACGGTTGGAGCGGTGCGTAGGCGGCCTGGATCAAGCCTCAGCCCCGTCGCACAGGCCGCCGCCTTCCAGCTGCAGCGGCCTTCGCCGGGCAATCCCCACGCCTCAGCTCTTGAGCTTGGGTGCGAACTGCTGCTGGAACTTGGCCACCTTGGGCGCCACCACCAGGCGGCAGTAGCCCTTGTCGGGATTGCGGCGGAAGTACTCCCGGTGGTACTCCTCCGCAGGGTAAAAGGCCTCCAGCGGCACCACCTGCGTGACGATGGGGTCCGGCCACCGGCCCGACGCCTCCAGGGCCCGGATGGCCTCCAGGGCTTCGGCCCGCTGCTGGTCGTCGTGGTAGAGGATGATGGAGCGGTACTGGGGCCCGATGTCGTTGCCCTGCCGATCCGGTGTGGTTGGATCGTGGATGGCAAAGAAGACCTCCAGCAGCTCAGGGTAGGTGATGACGTCGGGATCGAAGGTGATTTGCACCACTTCGGCGTGCCCGGTGGTGCCGGTGCACACTTGTTCGTACGAAGGGTTTGGCACGTGCCCGCCGGCGTAGCCGGGAATGACCCGCTTCACCCCCCGCAGCTGCTCAAACACGGCCTCCAGGCACCAGAAACAGCCTCCCCCCAGCGTGGCCACCTGTTCGCGCTTTCCCGCCATGACCGCACCGCCTCCCTTCAGTGCCGTGGGTATTCGGCGTCCCGGCAAGCCTCTCCTGGCGGCCGCTGCAGCCGCAGGCAGGCCGTGACGCCGCCTCCCCGGGAATGGTATCCTGGTTTCAGCCCTTTGTTGCGCTCGCGACCCCCAGAGGCACCCAGCGCGCGGCGCGACCGGGGAGCTTTGAGCGGAGGAGGATGACCGGTGGGACAGACTTGGGATCCGGCGGTTTATGAACGCCACGCACCGTTCGTGCCCCGGTTGGGCGTCCCGGTGGTGGAGCTGCTGGCGCCCCGGCCCGGCGAACGGATCCTGGACCTGGGCTGCGGCGACGGCATGTTAACAGCCCTCTTGGTGGAGATGGGGTGCGACGTGCTGGGCGTCGACGCCAGCCCCCAGATGGTGGAGGCCGCCCGCAGCCGGGGCGTGCCGGCGCGGGTGATGGATGGGCACGCGCTTCCGTTTCAGGAGGAGTTCGACGCCGTCTTCAGCAACGCGGCGCTGCATTGGATGACAAGGCCCGATGAAGTCATCGCCGGCGTGTGGCGGGCCCTCAAGCCCGGCGGACGGTTTGTGGGCGAGATGGGCGGCCACGGCAACGTGGGGACGATCGCCGCCGCCATTAGGGAAGAGCTGGCGGCGCGGGGCTTGTC
The DNA here is from genome assembly GCA_036562195.1 of Limnochordales bacterium. Classification (GTDB taxonomy): domain Bacteria; phylum Bacillota; class Limnochordia; order Limnochordales; family ZCTH02-B6; genus ZCTH02-B6. The sequence goes on along the minus strand of DATCKT010000203.1, from coordinate 1,803 downwards.
GTATGATGCGCTCAACCCCTGGTACTTCCCGACCGACGCGGAATACCGGAGGCGTCTGGAAGCGGCTGGCTTCGTGGTGCACACGGCTGTGCTCATTCCCAGGCCGACGCCGCTGCCCACCGGCGTGACCGGCTGGCTGCACACCTTCGCCCAGCGGTTTCTCGAGGCGGTGCCGCCCGCCGAGCGGGACGCGTTCTGCCGGGCGGTGGAGGACCGTTGCCGGCCGGCGCTCCAGGACGGCGAGGGCCGCTGGACCGCGGACTACGTGCGCCTGCGCTTCTGGGCTGAGAAGCCCAAGGCCGCCAGGTAGGCGGCGCCGCGCGGGCGGGCAGATTCCCGTCGGCCGGAGGCGGAGCTGTGCCGGGCATGCGGCGCTCCCGCACCGGCGGGGGAGATCGGGCGGCGGGCGCCAGGCGTTGGCCACAGCAACATTGGCGGGTTTCGCCGGAGCAAGGCTGAAGGCCGAAGGAAGGCTTGAAGGCCGAAGGAAGGCTTGAAGTGGCAATGAGGCAACTGCTGTGCCACAGGCACGTACTGGTGCGGTTCGCGGCGCTGTACGGAATCGCCTTGGTGCTGTGCTACGTCGCATGGGCCGCAGCCTACGCGTGGCTGCCGGAGGGGATCTTGCGCGGCCGTTTGGGGTCGGCCATCCTCGCCGGCGAGGACGCCGCGCCCACCGTGATGTTGGAGTTTCTCCGCATTGCGGCCATGAACACCATCCTCATGCTGCTCTTGGTCATCCTGCCCAACCGGTGGCTGGAGGTCGGCAACGGCTACCCGCTGGGCTATGTGCCGCCCCTTCTATGGAGCATCCTGTACGGGCTGCTTCTGGGGAGCAACTCGTTCACCATCCCCAGCCCCACGCGCCTGGCGCCGGGCCTGGGGGCCTGGGGCCGGTCGGGCTTCTACGAGATCGCCGCGTACTGCCTCGCGGCCGCGTCGACGTATGGCATCGCGACGGCGCGGGCGCCGCACTTGTTGTCTATGACCGCAACGCCCATCGTGCCGCGGCCGGACTGGCGCCGCCGGGTGCACTGGCCGGGGCTCGCGGCCGCGTGGGCGCTGCTTTTGGCGTCGTGCTGGTGGGAGGCGTACCGCATCGTCATGAAGTTGTGACGGGACGATCCGGGAGTGGTCGCAGCCCTTCTGGGTTGTGGCCGATGGGGCGGGGGCGCGGCCATGAGGGACTTGCTCCTCTTATTCCTGATCGTGGCCTTGGTCTACGGTTTTGGATTGGGCCGGGCCAGCCTGTGGGACGCCGAGGAAGGGATCTACGCCGAGATCATCCGCCAGATGGCCCAGTCGGGCGACTGGGTTGTCCCGGTCTACAACGGCGCGCCCCGATTCGACCAGCCGCCGCTCATGCTGTGGATCGGGGCGTTGGCCGTCCGGGCGCTGGGACCCACGGAGCTGGCCGTGCGCCTTGGATCCTTTGTGCTGGCCCTGCTGAGCGTGGCGCTGGTGTACGCCTTCGGGCGGCGGCTGCACTCCCGCGGCGCGGGCGTCATCGCCGCGCTGGTGCTGCCTGCGACGCTGGCCTGGTTTATGATGGGCCGCATGGGCGTGATGGACACCGGACTGAGCTTTTTTGTGGGGCTGTCCGTGTACCAGCTGGCCCGCATCGCCGACGCTGTCGCACCGGCGCGCTTTGGGGCGCGGACCGGCTTGGCCGGGCCTTACTTTTGGCTGGGCGTTGCCACGGCCTTGAGCGTGCTGGCCAAAGGGCCGGCCGCCCTTCTCCTGGTGGGCGGCACGGCCCTGTTTTTCTTCGGGCCCCGGCGGCTGGGGAAGCTTTTGTGGCGC
>DATCKT010000307.1:0-2367 GCA_036562195.1 Limnochordales bacterium | reverse complement strand
CTATATGGCACCATCGGCGCGCCCATCAAAGGGTTCGAGCACGAGGCGCTGGGGTTGGGCATCAATCACCTGTAGCCAAGAGCTGCAGGGGTAGCATCGGCTTTTGCACGGCAGCATGGGTTTCTTGGGCATCCGGCGCCTGCAGCGCAGGCGGGAGCCCCTTGAAAAGCTGTCCCCGTAGGGCATCATAGCCATTAGCCATTAGGGATCCCTCGGGAAGACTCGGTGTAGAGTCCGCCTGAGGAGGTTGTCCCGTGGTTCTCTTGGACGGCAGTTCGCTGACGCTCCCCGTGGTGGAGGAGGTGGCCCGGCGCCGCCGGCCCGTGGCGCTGGCGCCGGAGGCCGTGGAGCGCATCCGCACCGCGGCTGATCTGGTGGACCGGTTCGTGCGGGCAGGCACCAAGGTGTACGGCGTCACCACCGGGGTCGGGGAACTGCGCACCGTCTTCATCTCCCCTAATCTCAGCCGAGAGCTGCAAAAGAACATCCTGCGCAGCCACGCGGCCGGCGTGGGACCGCACCTGCCCGAAGACGTGGTCCGGGCCATGCTCGTGCTTCGGATCAACTCCTTCTGCCGCGGCCATTCCGGCGTGCGCCTCGAAACCGTGCAGGCGCTGGTGGAGTTTCTGAACCGGGGGCTGCACCCGGCCGTCCCCGCGCAAGGGTCGGTGGGCGCCAGCGGCGACCTCGCGCCCCTGGCCCACCTGGCCTTGCCGCTCATCGGCGAAGGCGAGGCCTATGTGGACGGCCGGCTGCTGCCGGGCGGCGCGGCGCTGGCCCGGGTGGGGCTCAAGCCCCTGGAGCTGGCACCCAAGGAGGGCTTGGCCCTCATCAACGGCACGCAGGCCATGACCGCCATCGGCGCGCTGGCGTGGAACGACGGGATGAGCCTGGCGCTGTGGGCGGACGCCGCGGCCAGCCTGACGCTGGAGGCGCTGCGGGCCAACCGGACCGCGTTTGACCCCCGCATCCACCGCTTGCGCCCGTTCCGCGGGCAAGAGCGGTCCGCCGCGCACGTGCGGCGTTTCACGCGCGGCAGCCGGCGCCTCCAGGGCAACGGCGCCGCGTCGGTGCAGGACGCCTACAGCCTGCGCTGCGTGCCGCAGGTGCACGGGCCGGTGTGGGACGTGCTGGAGCACGTGCGGGAGCGGCTGGAGATCGAGGCCAACGCGGTGACGGACAACCCGCTTTTGTTCCCGGACGAAGAGCTCGTGCTCAACGGCGGCAACTTCCACGGCGAGCCCATCGCCATGGCCATGGATTACATGGCCATCGGCGTCTCCGAACTGGCCAACATCAGCGAGCGCCGCATCGAGCGCCTGGTCAACCCCCACCTGAGCGGTTTGCCGCCCTTCCTGGTGGAGCGCTCGGGGTTGCACTCGGGGTACATGGTGGCCCAGTACACGGCGGCGGCGCTGGTGTCCGAAAACAAGAGCCTGGCCCACCCGGCGTCGGTGGACTCGATCCCCACGTCGGCCAACCAGGAGGACCACGTCAGCATGGGCACCATCGCGGCCCGCAAGGCGGCGGCCATCGTGGAGAACACCCGCCACGTGCTGGCCGTGGAGCTGGTCTGCGCCGCCCAGGCCATCGACTTGTCTGGTGGACCCGAGGGCTTGGGCGAAGGGACGGCCCGGCTCTACCGGCTGGTGCGGGACGTCGTGCCGTATCTGGCCCAGGACCGGCTGACGGCCAAGGACATCCACGCCGCCCGGGAGCTCATCCGTTCCGACGCCGCCCGCGCGGAGCTCGCGGGTTGGCTGGCCTCCGAACCGGAGACGGTGCAGGCCGCTGGGAGGCGGTAACGCCTCGCCCGGCGTTGGCCGGAGGCTCCCGGCGATTCCCCAGGAGCTGCGGCGCTCTGGAGCTGGGGCGCGGCTATTCCTCCCGCGCCCCGGGCGCCGGCGCCGGCAGCGGCGAGTACGTGACGGAGGGCCGGCGGTTGGCCGGCTGCGGGTACAGGTCCATCAGCTTGTAGATGAGGGCCGGCATGTCGGTGCGCACCGGCACGCCGAGCGCCTGCAGCTGCTCGCTGGTGATGGGGTAGTCGTGGGTCCAGCGGCCCTCGGTGAGGGTGCGGGCGATCTCCCGCGCCTTGTCGTCGGGAAACTTGTCCTTGAGCAGGTCGTACACGGTGTCCTCCACCTGGCGCATGGCCTTGCGGGCCATGTCGGCCATGATCAGCGTCTCGTCGTCCACCTTGTCCTTGGGTTTCTCCTCCACCGCCTTGAGGATGGACGCGGCCGGATACCCGCCCAGCTGCGGGTCGATGGGCCCTACCACCGCGTTTTCGTCCATCCAGATCTCGTCGGCCGCCAGCGCGATCATGGTCCCGCCGGACATCGCGTAGTGGGGGATGAACACGGC
>DATCKT010000302.1:0-2988 GCA_036562195.1 Limnochordales bacterium | reverse complement strand
GGCCGTGATCGTGCCCGGAAACCGGCTGCTGCCCTTTGGGGATCTGGCCACCATTCCCTTTGTCGTCTGCATGATCGCGCCGGTGGTGCGGGGCAACGTCTTCCGCTCGGTGCTCATCGGCATGGTCGCCATCGCCGTGGGGCTGTTGATGTCCACCCACGTGGCGTCCTTGCATACGGCCGCGGCCATTGCCGCGCAGTTTGAGATCCCGGCGGGCGCGACGGAGATCTCCAGCATCGGCGACGGGGCCAATCCGCTGACGTGGGTCTTGCTGCAGGTGGCCCGCCTGTTCGCCGGCCAGTGAGCTGAGGCAGAAGCCGGGGCCTGCGGGCTGCGCCGGTTGTCGCCGGCGGCGCCGCGTGGGGGAGGAGGAGAGCGGCGTGCCGTGGTCGTGGCTGGCATTGTTCTTGGCTTTGGCCTGGGGTGTGCAGTCGCTCTTGGCCTACCGCCAAATCCGCGAGCTGCGGCAGAAGGTGGCGGACATCGGGCGCCGCCGCCGCTCCGGGTTTCTGGGCGTGGGCACGTACCGGCGCTTCGCCCGGCCCGGCGCCGTGGTCATCCTGGTGGCCGACACCGGCGGGCGCCTGGTGGAAGGGTACCGCCTGCTGGGCTGGAGCGTGCTGGCCCGGCTTGAGGCCTATGAAGGCGTGGAAGGCGTCCCTGTGGAGGAGCTGGCCCGGCGCCTGGACCAAGGGGCCTGGGAAGGAGGTGAAGCCCTTAAGCAGGCCACCCGGGAGGCGCTGGACCGGATCCTGGCGGAAATGGGACGTGCAGCGGAAACGGATCAGGAACTTCGTCCGGCGAGTACGGCGGGGAGGGGAGTGTGAAGGGTGGAAGTCCTGGCCAATGCCGCAGAATGGTTTATCGGCCTGTTTCAGGAAGGGGGCCAGGTGTTCCTCAGCCTGGCCGGGGGCATCTTGCCCGTGCTCATCTGCTTGATCACCGCGGTCAACGCGCTGATCAAGATCATCGGACAGGAGCGGGTGGACCGCTGGGCGGTGCGCATGAGCAGCAACATGATCTTGCGCTATACGGTGCTGCCCGTCATCGCCGTGTTTTTCCTGACCAACCCCATGGCCTACACCTTTGGCAAGTTCTTGCCCGAGCGGTATAAGCCGGCCTTCTACGACGCGGCGGTGTCCTTTGTGCATCCCATTACCGGCTTGTTTCCCCATGCCAACCCGGCGGAGCTCTTCGTCTGGCTGGGCATCGCCCAGGGGATCCAGCAGCTGGGGCTGTCTTTGGGCCCGCTGGCCATCCGCTACTTCCTCGTCGGCCTGGTGGTCATCTTTATGCGGGGCGTGGTGACCGAGCTCATCACCGCGCAGATGATGGCCCGGCGCCAGGCCCAGGCGCAGCCGGGCGCGGCCACGGGCTTGAGCCGCTAGGAGGAGGTGCAAGGCCATGACCTCGTTCAAGACGGTGCGTGTCGAACACGGGCCCGGCGGGTGGGGCGGTCCGCTCACCATCACGCCTACGGAAGAGAGGAACGTCATCGCCTGCATCACCGGCGGCGGCATCCACCCCGTGGCCCAGACCATCGCGGAGCTCACCGGCGCGCCGGTGGTGGACGCCTTTAAGAACCCGGTGCCGCCAGAAAAGATGGCCTGCGTCGTCATCGACTGCGGCGGCACGGCCCGCTGCGGCGTCTATCCGCGGCTTGGCGTGCTGACGGTGGACGTCACCCCCACCTTTCCGTCGGGGCCCCTGATGCAGTACATCCGCACCGACAACTTCGTGTCGGGCGTGACGCCCCAGAACGTGTTTGTCCTGGAGGGCCCGGCGGTGGGCGCGGCGCCGGCCGCTGCACCCGCGGCGGGCGGGTCCGGACACGAGGCGGCGGGGGCCGCCGGCGGCTGGGCGGCTGCGGTCCAGGCGGCCGCGGGCCCCGGGGCCGGTGCCGCGGCCGTGGCGGGGGCGGCGGTCACCGCCGGCGGGGCAGGGGCAGCCGCGGGCGCCGGGGCCATGCCCGGCGCGGCGGGCGCTGCGGCTCCGGCCAGCGCTGGCGCGGGCGGTTTCAGCGCCGCGATTACCCGCATCGGCCGCAGCATGGGCGGCGTGGTGGGCATTTTCTACCAGGCCGGCCGGGAAACCGTCGAGCAGGTGCTGCGCAACATCCTTCCCTTTATGGCCTTCGTGGCCACCCTCATCGGCATTATCCTCGCGTCGGGGATCGGTGAGGCCATCGCCAACGTGATGACCCCCTTGGCCGGCACCCTGCCGGGGCTGTTCTTCATCTCCGTCGTCTGCGCGCTGCCCTTCCTCTCGCCGGTGCTGGGGCCGGGAGCCGTCATCGCGCAGGTCATCGGCGTGCTGGTAGGCGTGGAGATCGGCCGCGGCAATATCCCGCCGCAGCTGGCGCTGCCCGCCCTGTTTGCCATCAACCCGCAGGTGGGCTGCGACTTCGTCCCTGTCGGCCTCACCTTGGGCGAGGCCCAACCGGAGACCATCGAAGACGGCGTGCCTGCGGTGCTGATCTCCCGCCTGATCACCGGGCCGGCCTCGGTGATCATCGCCTACTTGTTCAGCTTTGGCTTGTACGCATAACGTCCGGCCGGCGCTGGGGATCCCCGCGCCGGCCCCGGACGGCCGGGCCGGGCAGCAGGCCGTGGGCGTGGGGAGATAAGAGCGCGCTCCGGGGCGTCGAGGGCCCAAACCCGGCGCGCCCGGGGCACCGAAGGGTTTCAGAAGGCTTTCAGGGGTTGAGGTGGGCATGGATCGACAGGTGCGCTGGTGCGGTGTGGTGACGCAAGTGGGTGAGGAGGTGCCGGCCTTTGCCCAAGCGGGCATGCTGGTGCTTTTCGGCGAAAACGCGCCGCCGGAGCTGGCGGCCATTTCGCTGGTGCACCGCACCGAAGTGTGGAACGGGCCGTGCGCCGTGGGCGACATCCTGCGGCTGGACGGCCAGCCTTTCCGGATTACCGCCGTGGGCGAGCTGGCCAATGACCACTTGCGGGAACTGGGCCACGTAGTCATCCGGTTCAATGG
>DATCKT010000301.1:0-3500 GCA_036562195.1 Limnochordales bacterium | reverse complement strand
GGCTAGGTGATCCCGCGCACAGTCCCATGTGATCAAGAACACACCCGCGGCGGGCGCACCGTCACATCGCTTCCGGCTGCTGCCGGCCTACATTGGAAGTGCCGTTAAGCATCTTAACCGTTTGCCGGCCAAACCACCGGGCGCAGGCGGCGGAACGCGCCCCGTCGCCGGGCCAGGCAAGCGGCCAAGGATGGCCAGGCAGGACGCCAGGCCGGAGGCGGACCGGAGCCAGCCGGAGGAGGGAACGGAGGAGGGATAAGCATGGGCGGGGTGCGGGAGATGGTGGACACGGCGCTGTCCATTGGACGGGGCATGGCGGTGACGATCAGCAACTTTTTCCAGCCGGCCATTACCCAGCAGTACCCGGAGGAACGGCGGGCCACCCAGCGGGGCGACCGCGGGCTGCCCGTACTGCTCAGCATGCCGGGAACCGAGATCCTGAAGTGCACCGCGTGCGAGCTGTGCGCCCGGGCCTGCCCGGTGGAGTGCATCACCATCGGCTGGGACAAGGTGGACCGCAAGACGGCGCGGCCTGAGGACGTGGGGAACGATACTCGCACCGGCCGGGCGCTGCGGCTGTACAACCTGGACGCCAGCCTGTGCCTGTACTGCGGTTTGTGCGCTGAGGCGTGCCCTTATGAGGCGCTGGCCATGTCCGATGTCTTTGAGCTGGCAGAAGCGACTCCCGGCCAGGCGGTGCCCGTCGCGCTGGACACGGAGCGCTACGACGGCGGATTTCCCGGCCGCACCGCGGGCGACGCCCGGTTCGTGTACGGCAAGGAGCGCCTGGCTGCACTGGGCCGCAGCCCGGGCGGCATCGTCAGCGGGCGGCGGTTTGAGCCGTACGTGAGCCTGCAGCGGGACGGCGTGTGGGAAGAGCGGGACGAACCCCACAACATCTTCCCGCCGCGGCCCGACGCCCGCCACGAAGCCGATACGCGGCGCCCGCCCTCAGCCACCCGTGCGTCCGCCGGCAATGCTGAGGCGAGCGCCGGCCACGTTGCGGAGAGCGAGTGACGACCCGTGAGCATTTCCCGATCGCTGGAACTGCTGGCCAACTTCCTGCAAGGCCGCGGGATGTCCGGCTCGGCGCCGGAGGAGTACGGCGTCACCCACGCCCAGTTTGTTCTGCTGCGGCACTTGCTCTGGAACCCGGGCAGCAGCCTCGGGCAGGTGGCCGATTGCCTGGGCATCAGCCGGCCGGCGGCCACGCAGGCGGTGGACCGGCTGGTGCAGCGGGGCCTAGTGCGGCGCCGCGCGGACACAGGCGATCGCCGCCGCCTGCGGCTGGCCCTCACGCCGCGCGGGGAGGCGCTGGTGCGGCAGTTGGCCCACATGCGCGAGCGCCAGCTGGAAGCCATCGTGGCCCGCATGCCCCCTGAAGAACGGGCGGCCCTTGCTCGGGGCGTCGACGCCTTCCTGGTGGCGGCCTTGGATGAGCCGTCCCGGGTCCAGGCCGCCTGCCTGCACTGCGGCGCAGACCACGAAGAGGACTGCCCAGTCAACCTGGCCAGCCTGCGCCTAACGGGGCGACCCGTGGTGCCGGCGCAAGGGTTGCAGGTGGAAACGCTGCATGGGGAGACGCGGCGTGGGGAAACGCCGCATGGGGTACCGCATGGGATAATGCCGCAAAGCGGAACGCCCGATGCGGAAACGCCGCGTGCCGAAACGTCGCGTGCACGAACGCCGCGGGAGGGACGGCCGCGCGTGAAAAGACGGGGGACAAGGCCGCAGTGGGAAACACCGCCGGCGGAGGTGCAGAGGGTGTGAGCGGCGTGCGCGTCACGCGCGACAACCTGGTGGCCCTGCCGGCCCTCGCCCCTTACTTCGTCCTTGGCCTTGTGTCATTCTTGGCCGCGCCGTGGGTGCTGCTTGCGGGCGCGGAGTCGTTGGATGGCGGTTTCTACCGGGATACGGAGGTGTTGGCGGCGGTGCACCTGTACGCCCTGGGGTGGGGGAGTGCGGTGGCCCTGGGCGCCCTGCAGCAGATGACGGCCGTCGTGTTTGCTACCGTCCTGCGGAGTCCCCGCTTGGCCCAAGCGGCGTTCGTTCTTTTTGCTGTGGGGCTCGCGGGCTTGGTGACCGGTTTCCTGACCCTGGCCTGGCCGGCGGTGTCCCGCCCGGCGCTGGCGGTGGCGGCTTGCGGACTGCCCTTGGGGGCAGGCTTCGCCGTGGCCAATGTGGCGCTCACCCTGCGCACAGGCCAGCCGACCGCGCGGGGGCAGCTCATTCGCCCATTCGTGCGTGCGGCCGCCGGGTACTTGGTGCTGGGGTATCTGGTGGGCGCGGCGCTGGCCCTCAATCTGACGACCGGTTGGCTCGGCCTCGCGTGGCGGGCGGCCCTGCCGCTGCATTTGGCCGCGGCGGTGGCTGGCTGGTTTCTGATGCTGGTGACCGGCACCTCGTACCACTTGCTGACGTTCTTCGGGCTCGTCGAGAAGAAGCAGGTCTTCCGCTGGCCGCACACGGTGCGGCGCCTGCTCCACGCCGGCATCGGCCTGGTGATCCTGGCCGCGGCCCTCACGGGCCTCGGGTGGGAGGGCTGGACCCGCGTCCTCATCCCCCTGGCCGCGCTGCTGCTGGCCGCCGCGTGCGGGCTGTTCGTGTGGGACGGGCGGGACCTGTACGCCCCGCGGGGCCGGGAGCGCATGAATCCCACGGTGGGGTACGTGCGGGCGGCCCACGTCTACTTGGTGCTCGGGGCACTGCTTTTGATCGGGCTTTGCGTTGCCGGCGCCTTGGGCGTGCGGCCGCCGCCGGCGTGGCTCACGGCGCTGGGTTTCGTGGCGGCGGCGGGGTGGCTGTCCAACACGATCCTGGGCTACCTGCACCGCATCCTGCCCTTCGTCGTGTGGCACAACCGCTACTGGGGCCGGGGGCGGGAGCCGGGCGTGCCGGCCTTTCGTGTGATGGTCAACCTGCCTGTAGCTTGGCTGGCCATGGGGGTATACAACGCAGGAGTCGCCGGCGTGGCGGTCGCGCTGCTGACGGCGCTGCCGGTGGGCGGTTTCCTGGCGCTGCTCGGGGTAGGCGCGGTGCTGGCGGCCGGCAACCTGCTTTGGACCTTGCTTCGGTGAAACCGGTTTTGGAGGTGCGTGTGTGATGGAACCGCTGGTGCTGGATGTGCGGGAAGACATCCGCAGGGGGATCGAGCCGTTCCCCAAGATCATGCAGGCGGTGCAGAGCCTGGCGCCCGGGCAGGCGCTGGTGATCATCAACGCCTTTGAGCCCCGGCCGTTGTACCGTGTCCTCGAGGCCCAGGGTTTTCAGCACCGGACGGAGGAGACGGAAGATGGCTGCTGGCGCGTCACCTTCTACCGGGAAGGGTAGCGGGCAGCGGCCGGGCAGCCGTCAGCACCGGGGCAGCGGGCAGCAGTGGGGCAGCCGTCCGCAGCGGGACAGCGGGCAGCGGTGGGACAGCCGCCAGCGCCCGGACAGCGCACTGTGTCGGGATAGCGGGCAGTGCCGGGGTCGCGGCGGGCGCCCGGCCACGGCGGGCG
>DATCKT010000298.1:0-12665 GCA_036562195.1 Limnochordales bacterium | reverse complement strand
GTGATGGACATCTCCGAGCGCATCGTTGTACTGGACCACGGCCGCAAAATCGCCGAAGGGACGCCGGACGAAGTGCGGCGCAACGAAGCGGTCATCGCCGCGTACTTGGGGGCGAGCGCCCGTGCTGGCGGTTGAGAACCTGGTGGCCCACTACGGACCTGTAGAGGCGCTGAAGGGCATCTCCCTGCACGTCCAGCCGGGGGAGATCGTGACCCTCATCGGCGCCAACGGCGCCGGCAAGAGCACCACCCTGCGTGCCATCTCGGGTCTGGTGCGCCCCACCCGCGGCCGCATCGTCTACGAGGGAACGGACCTGACCACCCTGCCCCCGGAGCGGATCGTGGCGTTAGGCATCGCCCACGTCCCCGAGGGGCGGCGGGTGTTCTCGCAGATGACCGTGCTCGAGAACTTGGAACTGGGGGCCTACACCCGCTCCGACCCGCAAGGCATCCGGGAGGACATGGAGCGGGTGTTCACCCTGTTCCCCCGCTTGGCCGAGCGCCGCACCCAGCTGGCCGGCACCATGTCGGGCGGCGAGCAGCAGATGCTGGCCATCGGCCGGGCGCTCATGGCCAGGCCGCGCCTTTTGCTCCTGGATGAGCCGTCCATGGGCCTGGCGCCCATCGTTGTCGAGAACATCTTCGCGGTCATCCAGGACATCAACCGGCAGGGCACCACGATTCTGCTCGTGGAGCAAAACGCGAACCTGGCCCTGTCGGTGGCCCACAAAGGCTACGTTCTGGAAACCGGCCGCGTCGCGTTGAGCGACACCGCCGAGCGGCTGCGGGAAAACGAAGCGGTGCGCCGGGCGTACCTGGGCGGATAGCCCCGGACGGGCCCGCCGCAAGCCCGCCTATAGCACCCGCCGCCGCAGCCAGCCCGAGACCAGCTCGCCCAAGGGAGAAAGTCGCCTCGGCCCGCCGCTTGCGGCCCTCGCCAGCCGCCAGGGACTTCTCCTCGGTCTCCGTGTCCCGCGCGTAGGTTGGCTGTGCCTGCCCAATGGACTAATTGCTGCTATATTTGCTTACAGCGATCTGTTTTCCTGCCTTTTCCGAAAACCCACCACAGCTCGCTGCGGCTGGTGGAGACGCTCACCGCCGGCGTCTTGAGGATGGTACGCACTTCCGCCTCGGTTTCGACCAGGCCCCCGGCGATGACCGGCGGCAGGGAGTTGAAGGGGATGCGGTGCTGGATGTTGGGTACGACCAGGCCGGGCAAAAGCTCCACCGCGTCCGGTCCCGTGCTGCTCACGACCTTGAGGCCGGTGCGCAGCGCTTCGGAATCCAGGATGAAAAGCCGCTGGATGGCGAAGAGCCCCTCGTCGCGGGCGGCCTTGATAAGGTTTGAGCGCGTGGACACGATCCCGTGGATGCCCAGCTCCTGCCCAAGCCACCGGATGCCGGCCGGGTCCTTCCCCACGCCCTGCAGCAGGTCCACGTGGGCGAAGAGCATGGCGGAGGTCTGGCGCACCAGGGCGGTGGCCCGGGCCAGGTCGAAGATGGTGCCCGTCAGAAAGAAGATGATGCCGACGCCCGCTTCCAGGGCGACGGACACGTCGGCCACGTCTTTGGCGCCGGCGATGACCGGCGTCTTTTGCAAGCGCGCGATGAACGCGGTCATAGACTCCCCTCACCCATGGCCGCCAGTGGGCGGCTTTCTTTGGGAGATTACCGTCCGACGGTGCCGATACCTTCCCCATGATGACCCGCCCTGCACGACACTGGCCGTTGGCGACGGCGGCGGGCGGCCGGCTGCCGCTGGCGGGCTGACGCCCGCCAGCCGCTGGTCGCTGGCAGAGGACCATTCTCGCGGGGCGCCGCCCGCTGCAGGAAGGAATGCCCGCTTTTCTGTGGAATTGATTTTATCGTATTAATTCTGAAGCTGCATCGTCTCTCCGGCAGGGTTGGAGACCGTGGAGAAAACCCTCCGTTCCTCGTCGCGGGCCAAACTGCGAGGCGGAGGGTTTCTTTTATGGGGATGGGGGGTGGCAGCCCGGGCCATATCGGACGTTGGGAGCCGTACTCGCCGTTGTCCCCCAGGCTAGCGACTAACTGGATGGAGGTGCACCCCATGCGTGCCAAGCGATGGTCGACGCCCCGCCTGCTCGTGGTGTTCGCGCTGGTCTTCACTCTGGCCGCGGCGCCAGCGGTCTTCGCGCAGCAACTCATCCGGCTCACCTTCTACTACCCCGTCGGCGTCTCGGGACCGCTGGCCCGGGTCATCAACGAAATGGTCGATCAGTTCAACGCCGAGCACCCCAACATCGAGGTTGTGGCCGTATACACCGGCGATTACGATCCCACCATGCAGAAGGTGCAGACCGCGGTCATGGGCGGCAACCCGCCGGACATCGCGGTGGTGGAGATCTCCGAGTTCCCCACCTTGTTGGCCATGGACGCCATTATCCCGCTGGACGAGTACCTAGCCCAGGAGGACCCGTCGTACTTCAACGACTTCTTCCCCGCGTTCTGGGAGAACAGCCGCTACGACGGCCGTGTCTGGGCCATCCCCTTCCAGCGCAGCACGCCGGTGCTGTACTGGAACAAGGAGGCCTTCGCCGAGGCCGGGCTCGCCCCCGAGCGGCCGCCGCAGACGTGGGAAGAGCTGGCCGAGTACGCGGCGCTCCTGACCAAGCGGGAGGGCGGCGAAGTCACCCGCTGGGGCGTCACCATCTCGGGCGGCTGGAACGACTGGCTGTTTGAAGGCTTCGTGCGCCAAAACGGAGGCTACTTGATCGACTTCGAGAACCGCTCGCTGCGGCTGAACTCGCCCGAGGCCGTGGAGGCCCTGGCATTCTGGGTCAAGCTCACCCAGGAGCTGCAGGTCGCGCCGCCCCACAGCACCTGGGCGTCGACCCCGGCCGACTTCGTGGCCGGCAAGACGGCCATGCTGTACCACTCCACCGGCATCCTGACGTTCCTCAAGAACTCGGCCACCTTCGACTTCGGCGTCGCCTTCATTCCGGGCAACAAGAGCTACGGCGCGGCCGTGGGCGGCGGCAACTTCTTCATCTTCAAGGACATTCCCAAGGAGCGCCAGGACGCGGCCTGGACCTTCATCCGCTGGATGACCACGGCAGAGCGGGCGGCCCAGTGGAGCATCGCCTCCGGGTACATCGCGACCCGCCAATCGTCCTACGAGTACCCGGAGATGCAGGCCTACGTCGCGCAGCATCCCGAATACCTGGTGGCCCGGGATCAGCTGCAGTACGCCTACGGCAAGGCCATGAGCCCCGCCTTCCAGCGGGTGCGGGAGGTGCTCAAGCGGGCCCTGGACGACGCCACCGCCGGCCATATGAGCCCGCGGCAGGCCCTGGACACCGCCCAGCGCCAGCTGGAGATGCAGCTGCGCCAGTGGCTGCAGGGCAACTGACGCCGGCCCCGAGGCTGGTGACAAGGCGCCCCGCCGGCGGCGGCCTCATCCGGCGGACCAGCCCGGCCGGCGCCCATGAAGGACGAACTTAGGCGGCTCGGCGGCCGCGGGGAAAGGATGAGGCTCATCCGTTCCCCGCGCCGCCCCGCGCCCCAAACAGGTGACCCTCCATGCTCTGGAAGCTGCGCGCGTGGACCCCGTACGTTTATCTTGTACCTTCCCTCATCCTGCTGGGGGCGTTTACGTACTACCCCATCGTGCGGTCTTTATACCTGAGCTTCTTTGAGTGGAACCTGTTCAGCCCGCGCCCGGTGTACGCGGGCCTGGCCAACTACGAGTACCTGTTGTCGGACCCCACGTTCCAATTGGTCATGCGCAATACGCTGCTGTACGTGGCGGTCACCATCCCCATCACGATGGCCCTGGCCTTGATCACGGCCGTCCTCCTGAATGAGCGCCTGGGCTGGCTGCGGAACGTATACCGGGTGGCCGCCTTCTACCCCACCATGGTGCCCATGGCCGCCGCCGGCATGCTGTGGGTGCTCTTGCTCAACCCCAGCATCGGCCTGGTCAACCACTACCTGGGCTACCTGGGCGTCAGGCGCATCGACTGGCTGTACGACATGAACTGGGCTCTGCCCGCCATCATGCTGGCCAGCGTCTGGAAGAACTACGGCTACTTCATGCTCATCTACCTGGCGGGCCTCCAGAACATCCCCGGCTCCTTGTATGAGGCGGCGGACATCGAAGGCGCTGGTTTCTGGCACAAGCTGCGCTACGTCACGTTGCCGCTGGTGGCGCCGACGACGGTGTTCGTGTTCGTGGTGGCCATCATCTCGTCGTTCCAGGTGTTTGACCTGGTCTACGTCATGACCCAGGGGGGGCCCGGCGACCGCACCAACGTGCTCATGTACTTCATCTACCAGTATGCCTTCCGCTTCGGCGACTGGGGCATGGGGTCGGCGCTGACGGTGCTGTTCGTGGGCGCCTTGCTGGTGGTCATTCTCCTGGTCATGCGCATGGTGGAGCGGAGGGTGCACTATGAAGTCTAACGGTGCGCCGCCCAAAACCGGCCTTTCCCAAGCGCTGCAGCGCCTGGGACTGAACAAACTGCTGATTCACCTGATCCTCATGATGGTGGCCGGCGCCACCGCGACGCCGTATCTGTTTGCCCTGTCCACCTCCCTCAAACACCGTGCGGAGGTGTTCACGCCGGTTCCCCAGTGGATCCCCAGCTCGCTGCGGTTGGAGAACTACGCGGAAGCCATGGCCATCGCGCCCTTCGGCGTCTACTTCGTGAACACCGTCATCGTCGTCTTGGGCATCCTGGCCGTGCAGCTGGTCACCGCCACCCTGGCGGCCTACGTCTTCGCCCGCCTGCGTTTCCGGGGAAGCTCGCTCTTGTTTGCACTGTTTCTCATCCAGATGATGATGCCGGTGCACGCGGTCATCGTGCCCAACTACCTGACCATCCGGGAGCTGGGCCTATTGGACACGCGGGTGGCCATGATGATGCCCTTCTGGGCCAGCGGCTACGCGACGTTCCTCTTGCGCCAAGCCTTCCGGCAAATTCCGCAGGACTTCGAAGACGCGGCCCTCATCGACGGCTGCAGCGGCCCGCGGTTTCTGTGGAGCGTCCTCATCCCGCTGGCGAAACCGACCATCATCGCGTTCTCGCTCATTAGCATCGTCACCCACTGGAACGACTTCCTCTGGCCCCTCATCGTGACGGACTCGCCGGTGGTGCGCACCCTGACCATCGGCCTGGCCATGTTCGTCCAGCAGGAGAGCGGTGCCGACTGGCCGTTGCTGATGGCCGGCACCATCCTGGTCACGGCGCCCCTCATGCTTTTGTTCCTAGTGTACCAGCGGAAATTCGTCGAAAGCTTCATGCATGCGGGTGTAAAGGGATAGACGTTGAACCGGCCGGAGCACCGGCGCCAACGCGCCTCGGAATTTGCATACAAGGAGCAGGATCATGCGGCGTCTTACCGACTACGACGGCTACATCTTCGACTTGGACGGCACCATCTACCGGGGTGAGCTCCTCATCGACGGCGCCCAGGAAGCTGTCTTGGGCCTCCGGGCTTCGGGCAAGCGGGTTGTGTTTCTGTCCAACAAGCCGCTGGAAACCAGAGAGGATTACGCCCGCAAACTGACGCGTTTGGGGATCCCTACGCCGGCGGAAGAGGTGATGAACTCCTCCTGGGTCATGGCCCGGTGGCTCGCGGCCCGCGCGCCGGGCGCCACCGTCTACGTCATCGGCGAGCCGCCCCTGCTGGAGGAGCTGCGCCGGGCGGGCCTGGAGGTGCTGGAAGACCCCAGCGGCCGCTACGGCGAGGTGCAGTACGTCATCGCCGCCTTCGACCGCACCTTCCATTACCAGAAGCTGCACCACGCGCTGCAGTCCATCCGCCGGGGCGCCCGCTTCGTGGCCACCAACGCGGACCGCACCTGCCCGGTGGAAGGCGGGGAGATCCCGGACGCCGCCGGCGTCATCGGCGCCATCGAGGGCGTGACGGGACACAACGTGGAGGTCGTGGCGGGCAAACCGAGCCCCATCATGGTGGAAACGGTCCTCAACCACCTGGGATTGCGGGCGGAGCAGTGCCTGATGGTGGGCGACAGACTGGAAACGGACATGCTCATGGGGATCCGGGCGGGCATGGGCACGGCGCTGGTGCTGACGGGCGTGACGCGGCCGGAACACCTGCCTCACCCGGAGATCCGGCCCGACTTTGTCCTGGAGAGCGTCGCGGCCATCGCGCGCGCCTTGACCGAAACCGGGTAACGGCGGCAAAAGGAGGTGCCGCGCGGGCGCAGCAAAATGCGGTATAATGGCAACAGCAGTGTGGGCCGCAGGACCTCCGACCGCTGACGGGCGGCGGCCGCACTCGCCGGTCCGCCTGCCCAATCCCATAGCCTCCGGGCGGAGACTGAGGAGAGCCCGAGCCAACCGCTGGTGTTTTAGCCGGGGGTTGCGCGCGGGCTTTTTTCGTCAAGGAGCGGTGCCTGTGAAGCGGGACGAAATGCTGCGGCGTCTGGCCGACGAAACCTTCGACTTGCTGGTGATCGGCGGCGGCATCACGGGCGTGGGCGTGGCCCGGGAGGCGGCCCGCCGGGGCCTCCGTACGGCGGTGGTGGAGCAGCGGGACTTTGCCTGGGGCACCAGCAGCCGCTCCACCAAGCTCATCCACGGCGGCCTGCGCTACCTGCGCAACTACGAGTTCGGCCTGGTGCGGGAGGCCGTGGTGGAGCGGCAGCGGCTGCTGCGCATGGCGCCGCACCTGGTCCATCCGATCCCCTTTGTCTTACCCGTGTACCAGGGCGACCCGGATCCGCTGTGGATGCTCAAGATCGGGCTCATGCTCTACGACTGGTTCAGCGGCCGCGACACCCCCATCCGCCACCGGATCCTGAGGGGCGGCGGCGTCGCCCAGTATGAACCGCTGCTGAAGCAGGAGGGCCTCGTGGGCGGCGGCGTGTACATGGACTGCACCACCGACGACGCGCGCCTGGTGGTGGAGGTGCTGCAGTCCGCGGTCCAGTGGGGTACCGTGGCGGCCAACTACGCGATGGTCAAGGCGCTGCACCACGACGGCAGCGGCCGGCTGACGGCCGTTGAAGTGGAGGACACCTTGGGCGGCCAGCGTTTCGCCGTGCGCGCCCAGCGGGTCCTCAGCGCCTGCGGCCCGTGGGCGGACGCCGTCCGGCGCCTGGACGACCCTGCGGCGCCGCCGCTTCTGCGCCTGACCAAAGGCGTCCACATCACGGTGCACCGGGAACGGCTGCCGCTCAGCACCGCCGTCACCATGCGGGGCACCGACGGGCGCATCATGTTCGCCATCCCCAGCGGCGCCTTCACCTACCTGGGCACGACCGACACGGACTACAGCGGCGCCCCGGAGGACGTGCGCGTCGAGCGGGAGGATGTGGAGTACATCCTGGCCGCCGCCCACAAGAACTTTCCCGGCCAGCGGCTGGGGCCCGACGACGTCATCAGCGCGTGGGCCGGCCTGCGCCCGCTGGTGCGCAGCCAGGCGGCGGACCCGTCGGCGGTCTCCCGGGGCTATCAACTCTTCCCCAGCCCCTCGGGGCTGGTCACCGTCGCCGGCGGCAAGCTGACCGCCTTCCGGGCCATGGCCAGCCACATCGTGGACTACTTGTTCCCCGCGACCCGGCGGACGCCAGGGACGGCGCCCAGCGACGGCCCGCTGCCCGGCGCGCCCGCGACAGCGGTCCCGGAGGAAACGGTGAAGGCCATTGCCGCGGCCACCGGCGAGCCCGCGGCCGAGGTGCGCCGCGTCGTGCAGCGCTACGGGAGCCGGTTTGCCCGGATGTGGCAGCAGACCGGCGGCGCCGGGCCGGCGCCGGGCACCGCGGACGGTGCCGGTGTGCCTTCCAGCGGCGCCGTGGGACGACTGGCGGGCGACGATCCCCTGCTCGCCTGGCGCGAGATGCAGCTGCGGGAAGCGGTGGAGCACGAGATGGCGGTGCGCCTCGAAGACGTTTTGGCCCGGCGCACAAGCCTCCTATTGTTCAGCGCCGACAACGGCCAGCGGCACTTGGAAGTGCTAGCCCGCAGCATGGGCCGCATGTTGGGCTGGCCGGAGGCCCGCATCGCCGAGGAGGTTGCCCTCGGCCGCCAGCGGGTGCAGGAGATGTTCGCCTGGAGGGATCGATCCCCCGGCACGGCGGCGGAGACGGCATAACGCCGCACGGACGGCCGAGGATGCGATCTGGCGCGTCGCAGCCGGCGCCGGTACACTCCGCCGCTGAGCCTCCCAGGCGGCTTCCTGCACCTGGTACAGGCGCAAGGAAAACGCCCGAGTATTTCGTCGTTCTCTGCTCCCCTGGAACGTCCTAAACCTGGAAACGCACCGCCTGCTCCTGCAGCGCCCGGGCGATGCGGGCCAGTGTGTCGGCCGCGGCGGCGATCCCTTGGGCGTGGGCGGTCATCTCCCCCACCAGCTCCGAGACTTCCCGGGCCGCGGCGGCGTTTTCTTCCGAAACCGTCGCGATGCGTTCCATGGCGTCGGACATGCGCTCGCTGGAGGCGGCCATTTCCGTGGTCGCGGCGGTATTGGTCTCCGTCACCCGCGCCACGTGCGCCATGGCCTCCGACACCTCGGTGGCGCTGGCGGCCACTTCCTGGGCAGCGGCGGCGATGTCTTCGGCCTTCTCGCTGGTGCGGCGCATGGCCGCCAAGATCTCCTCCAGCGCCCCGCGGGCTGCGGCGCCCAGCGCCGCGCTGGACTCCACGTCCCGCAGCCCGGCCTCCATGGCCTGCACCGACCGCTCCACCCCTCCCTGGATGCTGCTGACCAGCGCGGCGATCTCCTGGGTCGCCCGGCTGGACCGCTCCGCCAGCCGGCGCACTTCGTCGGCCACCACCGCGAAGCCCTTGCCGTGTTCGCCCGCCCGGGCCGCCTCAATGGCCGCGTTGAGCGCCAGCAAGTTGGTCTGGTCGGCGATCTCGCGGATGAGCTGGACGATTTCACCGATCTGCTCCGAATGCCGCCCCAGCTCCCGGATGCTCTCCGCCACCTGGCCCGTGGACTCCCGGGTGCGCCCCATGGAGTCCAGCGTCTTCTCCACCGCTTCGCTGCCGGCGACGGCCGCATCCAGGGCCTGGGCCGCAGCGGCGCTCACGTCCTGCGCCCCCTGGGCCACCTGTTCGATGGCCTTGGCCGCCTCCGCGAACGTGTGGGACGTGCTCTGCACATGGTCCGACTGCTGCCGCGCCCCCTGCGCGATCCGGTCGATGGCGTCCCGCACCTGGGCGATGATCTCGGTGCTGTCGGTCACGGCCCGGTTCTGTTCACCGGCCCCCTCCGCGACCCGCTTGATGGCGGCGGACACCTGCTGGGCACTGGTGCCCAGGCGGGCCGAGACGCCGCCCAGCTGGGCCACGGCCGCCAACAGGTCGTCAATGGCCTGCAGGAGGCTCTTGAGCACGGCCCGCATGCTGCGGGTCATGACGCCGAAGGCTCTAGCCAATTGACCGATCTCGTCCTGGGAATCCACGTCCACGTCGGCAACGGTGAGATCGCCTTGAGCGATGCGCTCGGCCGCCGCCGTCAACTGCCGGAAGGCCCGGCTCAGGGGCCGGCCCAGGAGGAACGACAGGATGAGCAGGCCAACGGTGGCCAGGATCACCACGGGCAGCAACGTCCCGAGAAACCGGTTTCGCAGCGCGAAGAAGTTCTCCTCCGGGATCCCCACATACGCGCCCCCGATCACCCGGCCCGCGTTGTCCGTCAGGGGTACGTAGACGGTCTTCTGCCACTCGCCTACCACCAGCGCCCGGCCGTGGTACTCTTGGCCCGCCCACAGGCTGCGCATGACTTCGGCGGAGAACGTGGTGCCCAACGCCCGCTGCTCGGTGGGCTTGCCCAGCGCGTCCTTCAGCCGCACGTTGGTGGTGACCCGCACCCCGTCCAAGGCGATGGTGGCGGAAACCAGGCCGTTGGTGCGCGCCCGCACCTCATCCACGATGGTGTGGTTGCGGTTCAGCACTTCCGCCGCCACCACCGCGCCCACGATCCGGCCATCGGCGTCCCGCACGGGCGCCACGCCCACCAGGGCCAGGGCGTCGGTGAGCACATCGCCCTGTTGCCACTGGGAGTCTTCGCCAGGAGTCACGGGCATGACCACCATCTGCCGGATCCGTTCGCCCTCGGGCGCCCACTCGGCTTCGGGGATGATCTCCGGTGAGGCCAGCACCTGGCCTTGGAGGGCCCGAGCGACGAGACCGTTGATGCGCAGCGGCTGGCCCCGCTGCCCGCTGTTGGCCCGCGCCACCACCGTGAACGTAGGGTCGACGACGGTCAAGATGTGCGCGCCGGGCATCACCTGCTGGGCCCGGCGCAGCGTCTGCGCGGCGCCGGAGAAGTCGCCCGCCAGCAGGTGTTCCAGCAGCTTCTGGTCTTGCGCCACCGTAGCGGCGTAGCCGCGGATCCGCTCCAGGTACTGGTCGATGAGCGCCCGCTCCAGGTTCATCGCGAGGCCCAGCTGGATGCGGGCGTTCTCTTCTATGTCGCGTTCGATATAGGAGAGGGTGAACCAGGAGAGGATGCCGTTCACGATGAGCACGCAGGCGATCGCGAAACCGAAGACCTTGACCACAAAGCCGATCCTGAGACGCTGCAGGCGGCGAAGCATGCGACCACTTCCTTGTGGCGTTGGGGTACGTGTTGTCCGACAGGGTCGACTTACTCAAACTATGACTCCCGCACGTCCCTGCCCACAAGGGACGTTTGCACCTTTCGCGGATTGAAACCTATCCAAAAACAACAGCAGCGGCCCGGCGCCATCGCGGAGGGCCCGGGGCACGGGCACTCCCGCCGGTGGGCGGCTCCCGGCCTTGGCGCAAACCGCCCGACTCCGCTGGCCGCGCCCTGTGGCGAGCGCCGGGACCGCTCCGTGACCCATCCGCAATCCTGGACCAGGAAACCGGCGCCGGGAGCCGAAGGATCCCGTAGCCGCACAACCGTCGCCGGCCCAACGCGCGACGGCCACCGCTGTCGGGTGAACTTCGCCATGGCGCATCGGCTTATTCACGAGTTGTCCCAAGTCAACCGCCTTGTGGTGCTGACCGGCGCCGGCATGAGCACCGAGTCGGGCCTGCCCGATTTCCGGTCGCAGAAGGGCTTGTGGCGCCAGTTCAGCCCCGAGGAACTGGCCAGCGTGGACGCCTTGCGCTACAACCCGCTCCAGTTTTACGAGTTTTACCGGTTCCGTCTGCAGCTCCTGGACAACGTGGCCCCCAACGCCGGGCACAAGGCGCTGGCGGAGCTGGAGCGGCAAGGACGCCTGCAATGCATCGTCACGCAAAATGTGGACGGCCTCCACACCGCCGCCGGAAGCCGCAACGTGGCCGAGATTCACGGCTCCCTGCGGCGCGCCCGCTGCCATGACTGCGGCCGGCCCCACTCGCCCGACGTGCTGAAGCGGCCGGTGACCGACCTCAGCGAGCTGCCCCGCTGCGCCTGCGGCGGGCTCATCCGCCCCGGCGTCGTGCTGTTCGGCGAGATGCTGCCCGAAGACGCTCTACGCAAGGCCATCCGGGCCGTCGAGGACTGCGAGGCCCTTTTGGTGATCGGCTCTTCGCTGCAGGTGTACCCCGCGGCGTCCCTGCCGCAGATCGCGCTGGACCACGGCGCGCGCCTTTGGATCATCAACCTCACCCCCACGCCCTACGACCACGCCGCGGAAATCGTCGTGCGGCAGAAGGCCGCCGAAGTGTTGTCCAGTTTGGTCGCATAGGCTCGCCCGCGCTGATCCGGCCCGGACCCCTCGTCCGCTAGTCCCGCGCACGCGCCGGGGGAGGAGGTTCCTTTGACCAACGACGGCTCACCACCCATTTATACCATCGGCTACGGCCGGCGTCCGGCTGAGGAGATCCTGGCGCTCCTGCACCGCTACGGCATCCAGGAGCTTGTCGATGTGCGTTCCCAGCCTGAGCGGCGGACAGCAGACGCTGTTCCGGTGACCCCAGCCCCTCGTCGGGCCGAGGTCTTCAGTACCGATGCCGCTGGTGCGCACAGCTAGGGCCCGGGCGACGGCGCCCGGGCCCTCTCGCGCTTCCAATGCAGTCCCGTTTGGCCACAGGACGGCTGCCATTTGTCCCATGTCAAAATCGCCCTGTCGTCGGTGCCTTCACGGCGACCCGCTGCCCCGTCCCGTCGCTACGCCCTCCAGGAACGGTAATAGCGCCTGGGACCGCGCATCCCCCTCGGCCGCAAGGCCCGCCGCCATGCCCTGCCGATCAGCGAGGGACCGGTTCTGGCCCAGCTTCCATTTGCCCACCAGGCGCGTGATCCGCAGCTCCACGCCGACGATGGCCTTCAGCATCGCCGCGGTGTACTCGGCGGGTGCCTCCAGGTGGGAACGGCCTTGCCGGTTTCCCGCTTGGACGGGTACCAGGAAGGCGTGATGTACGCTTCCACGGGCGGGTGGGTCGAACAGCCGAGGCCAAGGCGCCCGGGTTGCGGCAAAATCGGCAACGACGTCTCCCGTCGCACGGCGCCGCTTGATGCGCGTCAATGCGGCCACGCGTCTAGCCCGGCTACCATGAAACCGGAAGGAGGGTTTCCCATGCGCAAGGAGACCATGCTGTTGACCAACTTGAACTGCCCGTCGTGTGCGGCCCAACTGCAGCAGGCGCTGACCCGGACGAACGGCGTACGGCGGGCGGAAGTGGCCTTCGCCACGGGAACCGTCGACCTGGGGTATGACGAGCGGGTCGTGACGCCCGTCGATATCGAGCGTCTCGGGGCCAGATTCGGCGC
>DATCKT010000297.1:0-2376 GCA_036562195.1 Limnochordales bacterium | reverse complement strand
GTATCCGGTACGGTGGTGTTTGACGCGCAGGGGCGCGTCGTGTGCGAGCTGTCCGTGGCCCGCGTCAATTTGAACTCATTGAAGAGCGATCAGTCGCGGCGGGACAACTTCGTGCGGCAAACACCTTCGCAGACTTCAACTTGCAGCAGCCCCGGGTGCCGTACGTGTTGAGCGTGTCCGACACGATTGGCCTCGAGGCCAGCGTGCGTTTCGAGCGGGTGGACGCGGCCGGCTAAGGCTCGGACCCGGCGGGCGATCACCCCGGCGGTTTCCAAAAGCCGTGAACCCGGGTTTGCCATTGAGCGTCTAAATGAAGCGAGACCGGCCGTCCCGCGGCGGGGACGTCTGATGGCAGGCGGGACGGGTTAACGCACACGCACATACGGAGGTGGCGTTTCATTGCAGCGACGGATGGTGCACATCTTGGTTTTGGCGTTGTTGATGGCAGCAGGTACGCTGGCGCCGGCGGGCGGCTTGGACCTCGCACAAGCCCAGGGCGGTGAGTCGTTCACACCGGAAAGGGCGGGCGTGTACCGT
Organism: Limnochordales bacterium; assembly: GCA_036562195.1. GTDB lineage: Bacteria > Bacillota > Limnochordia > Limnochordales > ZCTH02-B6 > ZCTH02-B6. The sequence continues at coordinate 1,839 of DATCKT010000297.1, read as the reverse complement.
TTTGAGGTGGACGCCAGCGCCAGCGAGACCCTCTACCGGGTGCGGGAGCAGCTGGTGGGTCTGCCGTTGCCCAATGACGCCGTGGGGCGGACCAACTACGTCTCGGGCACGGCCGTCTTTGATGAGGAAGGGCGGATCGTGCCCGAGTTGTCGGAAGTGCGGGTGGCGGTGGCCACCCTGCGCAGCGACCGGCCGCAGCGGGACAACTACGTGCGGTACACGACGCTGGAGGCGAGCCGCTATCCTGACACGGTCCTCGTGCCCGTAGAAGTCCGGGGTCTGCCGTGGCCGCTGCCGCAAGAGGGTACCGCGCCTGTGACCATCGTGGGCGACTTGACCATTCGCGACGTGACGCGCCGCGTCGAGTGGACGGGCACGGCCACGTTTGAGCCGGGCGCCATGCGGATCGAGGCCACGACCCAGTTTACCTTTGCCGATTTCAGCCTGCAGCAGCCCCGCGTGCCGCTGGTGCTTAGCGTCGAAGACGTCATCCGGCTTGAAGCCGACATCCGGTTCCAGGCGGTGGACGCAGAAGGATAAGGGCTGGCCATCCCCGTGGGGATGGGGCGGTGCCCGCCTTACTGGCCGGCTTTACTTTGTCGTTCCGGGCGCGGAAAAGGGACGAGCGGCCCGCCGCTCGTCCCTTTTCCTAGAGAGTCTACTTTGTTGGTGGCCCCGGCAGGACTCGAACCTGCGCGCGCGGTTTAGGAAACCGCCGCTCTATCCCCTGAGCTACGGGGCCGCGCACGATGGGGCGTTGCGGGCCGTGGGACTGAGGGCCTGCGCCCCTGGCTTTCCCTGGATTTTGCCCGCGTGCCGCACCTGGTGTCCCCTCTACTATACCCTACGCGGCGGGCCGGTTTCAAGCAATTCGGACGGCGCAGGCGCTGAACCGCTCCGGGCCAGGCGAGCGGGCAAAAAGCCGGGCCGCCGGCGCTCGCGGCGGGGAGCCGCAAGGCGACAGCGGCCCGGGGCGTTCGGTCAGGTCTCCGAGAGAGGGAGCCAGCCGGGTGCCCTTAGTTGGTCTGGAACCAGATGATAGACCAGCGGCTCAGGTCCACCGGTGGCGCCGGCCCAAAGTCAAATGTCCACTGCACGGTCTCGCCGGGGCCGATGCCCTGCGGCGCCACGTCGCGGAACACGCCGAAGGAGACAAACCGGCACGTCTGGGGAACGTTCTGGATGAGGCAGTCGTTGAGCACCACGGCGACGAGGTCCATGGGCGTGGAGCGCTGCTCCCCCACGTTGGTCATAACGGCCACGACCAGCAGGTTGCCCTCCTCGTCGAAGCCCACAGCGTCGTCAGGCACCTGGATCAGGATTTGCGCCGGCACCGGCTGCACGTCCGGCGTGAGGATCTCGTTGTCCGGCACGGGCGCCTGCGCCGCGGCGGCCGCGGCCAAGCCCAGCGTCAGCAGCAACCCCATCAGCAGCAGCAGGCTCTTGCGATTCGACACGTGCATTCCTCCTGTTCCGTGGTCCCTTGGTCGGGCAAGCTCGCGATCCAAATGAAACCGGTTGGGCTGATCCCCGGCGTCCTTGTACCGAGCAGCCCTGGAATCCGGCAACGCTCCCTGCTCTTACCCCCCTCGCGTTGGCGAATCCCGGCAGCATGCGGGCGCGGGTCAGGCTTACCACCCGCAGGGCCCTGCCGCGCCGCGGGCGCCTGCTCCGCCGCGACGGCTGCTACCGGAGAGCCTTTCTACCATACTGGATACTTGCACTAATTCCTGCGCCGTCCTTGGGCCGAGGCGCTGACCGCCTCAGAGCAGTTGGTGTTGCAACACGGATTGCAGCACCGAGGATACGATATTGGTGCCCTGCAGGTTGCGTCTAGAG
>DATCKT010000294.1:0-21828 GCA_036562195.1 Limnochordales bacterium | reverse complement strand
GTGCCCTGGCCCCGGTGGTCATGCGGGAGCTGCCTTCCCACGAACGCCCGCGGGAGCGGCTGTTGGCCGTCGGCGAACGGCACCTGAGCACCCGGGAGCTCTTGGCCATCCTGCTGCGGACCGGCACGGCGCGGGAGTCGGCCCTGACCTTGGCGGACCGGCTGCTGGCCCACGCCGGATCCCTGCGGCGGTTGGCGGCCATGGCCCCGGAAGATCTCCTGCAGGTGCCGGGCATCGGCCCGGCCAAGGCCGCTCAGATCAAGGCCGCCCTGGAGCTGGCGCGCCGTTTGGCCCTGGAGCCGCGCCACGAGCGGTTCGCCGTGCGAAACCCCCGTGACGTGGCCGGACTGCTCATGGGCGACCTGCGGGATCTGGACCGCGAGGTTTTTAAGGTTATCATGCTCGATACGAAACACCGCATCATCGCCATCGAAACCTTATCCATCGGCGACCTGAGCGGGACCCTGGTTCATCCCCGCGAGCTGTTCAAGGACGCGATGCGGAGAAACAGCGCCGCCGTCATCCTGGCCCACAACCACCCCAGCGGCGACCCGGAGCCGAGCCCCGACGACATTGATTTGACGCGGCGGCTGGTTGCAGGTGGCCGCCTGCTTGGCATAGAAGTGCTGGACCACATTATCATCGGTGACAATAGGTACGTCAGTCTTAAGGAACGCGGTTTCTGGGACGCGCCGTAGGGCGCGATAAGGGAGAGGTGACAAATGTTCGGCGGCTTCGGGCGCGACATGGGGATCGATCTGGGCACCGCCAACACCCTCGTCTACGTCAAGGGCAGGGGCATCGTCGTCCAGGAGCCTTCCGTCGTCGCCATTGACGTGGAAACCAAACAAGTGTTGGCGGTGGGCGAGGAAGCCAAACGGATGGTGGGGCGCACGCCCGGCAGCATTGTGGCCGTGCGGCCGCTGCAGGACGGCGTCATCGCCGACTTTGACGTCACCGAGCGGATGCTCCGGCATTTCATCAGCAGGGCCAACCGGCGCATCGGCTTGTTTCGCCCCCGGGTCGTGGTCGCGGTGCCCTCGGGCGTGACCGAGGTGGAGAAGCGGGCCGTCATTGACGCCACTTTGTCGGCCGGCGCCAAGGACGCCCGCCTCATCGAGGAACCCATGGCCGCAGCCATCGGCTGCGGCCTGCCCGTGCAGGAGCCGTCGGGCAGCATGGTCGTGGACATCGGCGGCGGCACCACGGAGGTGGCGGTGATCTCCCTCGGCGGCATCGTCACGCACCGGTCGGTGCGGGTCGGCGGCGACGAACTGGACGAAGCCATCGTCCAGCATGTGCGCCGCAACTACAATTTGCTCATCGGCGAGCGCACGGCCGAGGAGGTCAAGCACGCCATCGGGTCGGCGTATCCTATGGATGACCATCGCACCATGGACGTGCGGGGTCGGGACTTGGTCACCGGCTTGCCCAAGACCGTGACCTTGACCGCCGACGAGGTGCGGGAGGCGATGGCCGAGCCCATCAGCGCCATCGTCGAGGCCGTGCGTGTGACCCTGGAGCGGACGCCCCCGGAGCTGGCCGCCGACGTGATGGAACGGGGCATCATGCTGGCGGGCGGCGGAGCGCTGGTGCGCGGGATGGACAAGCTGCTCGCGCAAGAGACCGGCATGCCCATCCACGTGGCCGACGATCCCCTCACCTGCGTCGTGCGGGGCACCGGCGCGGTGCTGGAACACCTGGACCTGCTGCAGCGGGTGGCCATCTCCTCGAGGAAGGTCGTCGGCTGAGAGGGTGACGGCGCGTGCGCGGCTGGGCCGTGTTGGTCGTGGCTGGGACGGTGGCGTTTCTGCTCGTCTCGGCCATCTTTCTGACTTCACGGGAGCGCGACGACGTCACCTGGATCGAAGGAGCCGTCCGAGACGGCCTGGCCCCGCTGCTGTACGGGTTCAACCGGATCAGCCGCACGCTCACCGGCCTGTGGACCACGGCCACCACCGTGCGGGACGCCCTTGAAGAAAACGAGCGGCTGCGGGCGGAGCTCGCGGCGCTGCGGGAAGAGAACTACCGCCTGCAAGAGTACCGGCGCGAGAACGAGGCGCTGCGAGCCGCCCTGGACCTGGCCATGTCCCACCCTGCCGCCGCCATCCACGCCGAGGTCATCGCGCGTCCCCTCAACAACTGGTGGAGCGTATTGACCATCAACAAGGGGCGCCGGGACGGCGTCGAGGCGGCCATGGGCGTCGTGGCCCCCGAGGGCGTGGTGGGGCAAGTGCGCACGGTCAACTGGTCCACGGCCGAAGTGGTGCTGCTGGTGGACCCGCGCAGCGCCGTCGGAGGCCTCGTGCAGCGCACGGGCGAGCCGGTCTTGGTCGAGGGTTTCGGCTATCCCGGGACGCACCTGCGGCTGCGGCCGCTGGTGGCCGCGCCGGACATCCAGGTGGGGGACATCGTCGTCACCTCCGGCTTAAGCCGCCTCTTCAGCAAGGGGATTCCCATCGGCCAGGTGGAATCCGTGGACGTCGGTCCCTATGGCCTGTCCATTGAGGCGACGGTGCGGCCCTTTGTGGATTTCGGCAAGCTGGAGTTCGTCTCGGTGCTGGCCGCGCCGGCGGAAGCCGACCATGAGGCCGCGGTCGCCCAAGGTGAGGCGCGGACGGGAGACGGGGGCCCGTGAAGCGCGAGCGGGGCACCGACCGGGGCCAATGGATTGCCTTGGGCGCGGTCGTCATCGGCCTGCTGGTGGTGCAGCTGGCCGGCCTGGCCCACCTGCCCCTCTGGGGCGTGCGGCCCGAGCTGCTGCTGGTGTTTGTCCTGGGAGTGGCCCTGCAGCGCGGGGCATTGGAGGGCCTCATCTTGGGGATGCTGGTGGGGCTCCTGCATGACCTCCCCGGCGGGCACCTCATCGGCTTGTCCGCCGTCGCCTACGGCGCGGCCTGCTTCGTGGTGGGTTTGGTGGGGGAGCGGGTGTTTCCCGACCGCATTCTCGTGGTGCTGGGCATGGTGGCCCTGGGCACCTTGGTCAGCCAAGGCGTGTACCTGGCCGGGGCGTCTGCCTTCGGCCTGCCCTGGCCGCCGCTGGACGGCTTTTTCCGCGTCCTGGCCGCACTGTTGGGCTATCACCTATTGCTGACACCGGTGGTGTACCCTATCTGCCGCTGGGCCAGCGGTGTGCTGGCCGCCCGCGGCGGGGATCTTTCCATCGGCGGGTGAGGTGGGCGAGGTGTCCGATCCGGAGCTGGGCCGTCGCGCGCGCCGCGGTGGATTGATCCTGCTCCTGGTGCTTCTGGTGCTGGCCGGCCGCATGTGGTACCTCCAGATCGTCCATGGGGAGGAGTACGCCGCGCTGGCCGACGGCAACCGCATGCGCCGTCTGTCCATCACCGCGCCCCGGGGCGTCATCCGCGATCGCGAGGGGCGCATCCTGGCGGACAACCGCCTGGCCTTCACCGTCTCCGTCGTCCCCGGCGGGCTGACCGAACACCGCGCGGAAGTGGTCGCTCGCCTGTCCGGCCTTCTGGGTATGGGCCAGGAAGACATTGAGCAGGCGCTTCAGGGCAACCACCGGGCGTATCCGTACGAGCCGCTGCGGCTGGCCCGGGACGTGCCGCCCGAGGTGGCGGTGGCGGTGGAGGAGAGCCGCATGGACCTGCCCGGGGTCATGGTGGAGCAGGAGCCGGTCCGCCGCTACCCGGCCGGAGCCATCGGGTCCCACGTGCTGGGGTACCTGCAGTTGGTGTCGCTCGCCGACCTAACCGAGTACGACGGGTACCGGCCCAGCGACCTGGTGGGGCGTACCGGCGTCGAGCGGGCCTATGAGGAATACCTGCGAGGCCAGCGGGGCTTCCAGCAGGTGGAGGTCAACGCCTTGAGCCGCCCCATCCGTGTCCTGGGATCCGTCCCGCCGGTGCCGGGCAACGACCTGGTGCTCACGCTGGACTTGGAGCTGCAGCGCGCAGCCACCGAGGCTTTGGCCCATCAGCTGGAGCAGCTCAAGACGGCCCCGGATCGGCAAGGACCGCCCGGCGGCGGCGCAGTGGTCGTCCTCGACGTCAAGACGGGCGGCGTCCTGGCCCTGGTGAGCTGGCCCGAGTACGACCCCAACCGGTTTGTGGCGGGCGACCGGGGCGCCTACTTCGCGGAGCTGGAGCGGGATCCGCTGCTGCCCTTGTTCAACCGGGCCATCCAAGGGGCGTATGCGCCGGGTTCCGCCTTCAAGCCTGTGACGCTTCTAGCCGCGCTGGAACGCCGGGTCACGCGGCCCGATGAGGTGTATTACGCCACCGGCGTCGTGGAGATCGGCGGCCGGGTGTTCCGGGACTGGACCGTCACCCGCGGCTTGCCGGCGGCGGGGCCCGTCGACGCCGTTTCGGCCATGGAACGATCCGTCAACGACTATTTCTACGTCATGGGCTCGCGGGCCGGGATTCAGGCCATCGCCAGCACCGCCCGGGCGCTGGGCCTGGGCAGCCCCACGGGTCTGGACATCCGGCCCACCGACGCGGCCGGGCTCGTTCCCGATCCGGCGTGGAAGCGGACCTACCAGCGGGAGCTGTGGTATCCGGGCGACACCGCCAACATCTCCATCGGCCAGGGCTTCCTGCAGGTGACGCCGCTGCAACTCGCGGTCATGTACATGGGCCTGGCCAACCGGGGCGTGGTCTATGAGCCGTACCTGGTGGAGGCGATCGTGTCCCCGACCGGTGATGAGCTGTACCGGCGGGAGCCGCGGGTGCTCAGCGTCCTGGAGGCGTCGCCCGAAAGCTGGAACGCGGTGCACCAGGGGCTTATGGCCGTGGCGCACGGGGCGCGCGGCACGGCCCGGCAGGCCTTCCTTCGCTTTCCCATCCAGATCGCGGGCAAGACCGGCTCGGCGCAGGTGGCGCCGGGGCGGGAAACCCACGCGTGGTTTGCCGCTTACGCCCCGGCCGAGGCGCCGGAAGTGGCGGTGTCGGTGCTGGTGGAATATGGCGGCGGCGGCGGTGCCGTGGCCGCACCCGTGGCCTGCCGCGTGCTGGCGGCCTACTTTGGCCTGGATGGCACCGACAGACCCGTGTGCCCGTGAGCCAAGGTGCCTGAGGCGGCCCGAGCGGGAGATTGGCGGCGGCGGCCGGGGGGCCGGCGGCCGTCCACGGGCGCGCGCTCAATTTGCGGGGCCCAGGGGCCTTTTTCCATGGTCGGCAGGAAGGATCCGCACCATGCCGAAGCTTCTACACACAACTCCGCCGGGGGACGACAATTTGTCGGGGACGGTCGGGTGGAGGACGGCCATGCAGGGCAAGGAAGCCGTCGTGTTTCGAGGTTATCGGGGGGGCGTGGCGGTGCAGGTGGACCGCGACGCACCTTTTGGTGATGTGGTGGAGGCGCTGCGGCGCAAGCTGGCCTCGGCCGAGAACTTCTTCCAGGGCGGCAGCGTGCGCATTGAAATGGGCGACCGGGAGCCCGACGAGGTGGAGCGGCGGGTGCTAAGGGAATTGTTTCGGGCCTACGGTCTGACGGTGGTGGACGATGATGCCCCGTCGCCGCGCCGCGGGGCCAACGGCACAGCCGCGCGCCCTGCGGCCGCGGGCAGCGGTGCCCGGGGCGCGGGCGCCGCGGGTTTCGCCGGGTCGGGGTCCAGCCTAGCGGGGTTGCAGGGCACCCTCGGGGCGGATCGCGGCGGCGACAGCATCGGCGAGCCGTGCCTGCTGGTGCGGCGGACGCTGCGGTCCGGTCAGCGGCTCGAGTATGACGGTTCTGTCGTCATCCTGGGCGATGTCAACCCGGGGGCGGTGGTGGTATGCACCGGCCACGTGGTCGTGATGGGGGCTTTGCGGGGCGTTGTCCACGCCGGCGCGCGGGGCGACACGGACGCGCGGGTGATCGCGCTGCGACTGGAGCCGACCCAGCTGCGCATCGCCCACTACATCTCCCGGCCCCCGGATGACCAGGTGCCCAGTCCCAACGGGCCTGAGGTGGCGCTGGTGCAGGATGAGCGCATCCAGATCGAGGCCTACGTGCCGTGAGGGTGCCAAGCTGAGGAGGTTCAAAGCCCATGGCGGGTAGAGTGATCGTGATCACCAGCGGCAAGGGTGGGGTAGGCAAGACGACCACCACCGCGAACCTAGGGGCCGGCCTGGCCAGCCTCGGCCGGCGCGTCTGCTTGGTGGACGCCGACATCGGACTGCGCAATCTCGATGTGGTGATGGGGCTGGAAAACCGCATCGTGTACGATTTGGTCGAGGTCGTGGAGGGCCATGCCCGCCTGCGCAACGCGCTCATCAAGGACAAGCGCTTGGACGGGCTGTACCTGCTGCCGGCGGCCCAAACGCGCGAGAAGGATGCCGTCACGCCAGACCAGATGCGAGCGTTGTGCCAGCAGTTGGCAGAAGAATTCGATTACGTTTTGATCGACTCCCCCGCAGGCATCGAGCACGGTTTCCGCAACGCCATCGCGGGCGCCCAAGAGGCCATCATCGTCACCACGCCCGAGGTCGCGGCGGTGCGGGACGCCGACCGCATCACAGGGCTGTTGGAGGCCCACGAGCTCTCCAACCCGCGCCTCATCATCAACCGCATCCGGCCGCAGATGGTGCGCCGGGGCGACATGATGGACATCGAGGACGTCATCGAGATCCTGGCCATTCAGCTCCTGGGCGTCGTACCCGATGACGAGTCCATCATCGTCGCCACCAACCGGGGCGAGCCTATTGTTTTGAACGGCAATTCCCGCGCCGCACAGGCCTACCGCAACATCGTGCGGCGCCTCGAAGGCGAAGACGTGCCGTTCATGTCGCTGGAGCAGGACGGCCTGATGAGCCGCCTGCGCAACCTTATGGGGATTGGCCGCAAGAAGGTGCGCGGCGCCTGAGGGCGGCGGGCAGCCTGAGGAGGGGGACGCGCATGCTGGATTTCTTTGTCAGGCTCTTCCGAGGCGAGGACCAAAGCAAGCAGGTGGCCAAGGAACGGCTCCGCCTGGTGCTGGTCCAGGACCGGGTGCAGCTCTCTGCCCAGGCGCTGGATGCCCTGAAAGAAGAACTCATTGCCGTCATCTCCAAGTATCTGGAGATCGACGAATCCGGGCCCGAGGTGGTGCTGGAGCGGGACGGGGATTCCGTCGCCTTGGTGGCCACCATCCCGGTAAAGCGCGTCGCGGGAGTGGCCCGCGCCGGCCGATAGGCGGGGAAAGCTACTGTTGCGATGGATCGCAGATGGTTGCGCAACCTGGATTTCGTGCTGCTGGCCACGGTTGTCATCCTGCTTTTGTACGGGCTCTTGGCCGTCTACAGCGCCACCCGGGGGCTCGCGGAAACCCGGGGCGACCCCTTCTACTACGTGAAGCGACAATCCCTGGCCGCGATGCTGGGCTTCGCGGGCATGGCGGTGGTGCTGACCATTGACTACCGCCACCTGGTCCGCTTGTCGCGGCTTTTCTACCTGGTCAGCCTCCTCCTCCTGGGGGCGGTGCTGGTGGTGGGGCGCACCACCGGCGGCGCCGAGCGGTGGCTGGCCATCGGTCCCTTGAGCCTGCAGCCGTCGGAACTGGCTAAGATCAGCCTTGTGTGCGTCCTGGCGGCCGTCCTGTCCGACCGGGAGCGGGTACAGAGCTGGCAGGGCATCCTCGTCGCGCTGGCGTGGCTGGCGCCGATGCTGGCGCTCATTCTCCTCCAGCCGGACTTGGGCACCGGGATGACGATGGCCGGCATCGTCTTGGGGATGCTGTTTTTTGCCGGCGCCCGCACCAAGCACCTGATCGCGCTCACCGTCGGGGGTCTTGCCGCCGTCGTGGGGGCGGTCGTGGCCTCCATGCAGGGGTGGCTGCCCCTGTTGAAGCCGTACCAGATCAACCGGCTGATCGTCTTTTTCGATCCGTACCGGTATCGCCACGATGAGGGCTGGAACGTGATCCAGTCGATGATTGCCATCGGTTCGGGCAGCCTGTTCGGCAAGGGGCTTTTCGCCGGTTCGCAGACGCAGCTCAACTTCCTGCCGGCCCGGCACACCGATTTCATCTTCTCCGTCATCGGCGAGGAGTTCGGGTTTGTGGGCGGGGCGTTTGTGCTCGCGCTGTTCTTTGTTCTCTTTTGGCGCGGCGGCCGCATCCTGCTCCAGGCCAAGGACTTGGTGGGCAGCCTCCTGGTGGCCGGCGTGCTGTCCATGATCTTCGCCCATTTCCTCATCAACATCGGCATGACGCTGGGCCTCATGCCCGTGACGGGCCTGCCGCTGCCCCTCATCAGCTACGGCGGCACCGCGGTGCTGACCACCCTGGTCTCCATCGGGCTTGTGCTGAACGTGGGCTTGCACCGGCAGAAGATCCGATTCTGAACGAGGCCGCCGTTCGCCGCACATCCCTCACCCCGTCGCCTCATCCCCCGCATCGCCATCACTCCGGCGGCGCCCGGACCCGGATCCCCTCAACCTCCGCATCCTGTGCGGGCGCTGGTCATATATTGTCCTGAGAGCCTGCCGAGTCGGCCGCCGGCCAACGCCGCGCCGGTGGCGTGGGGGGCGAAGCGCTTGACCTGGACCGCCTTCGTCCGCAACGTCTTGTTCGCCGTCATCCTTCTATTGTTGGTGGCCACGCTGCAGGAGGCCCAACTGCCCTTCACGCAACGGGTCGAGGAGTACTTGGCCTTCGTGCTCACCACCGATTTCGACTACCAGCCGTGGCTCGACTACCTGCAGGCCCGGCTGGAGCTGCCGGACCTGTCTTGGCTGCCCGTCTTGGGCGGCTCGTCCGGCTCACCGCCGCACGAATCATCATGGTGAAACCCGGTGAAGCTGGGGACCCTGTTCGGCATCGGCTTCACGGTGAACTGGTGGTTCCTGCTGCTTGTGCTGGCGGCGGCGTGGGTGGGCCGGCTCACGGAAGCGTTGACGGTGTTCGCCGTCGTGCTGCTGCATGAGCTGGGCCACGTGGTGGCCGCCGGCGGCTGCGGCATTCGCGTGCGCGAGGTGGAGCTGTTGCCCTTCGGCGGCGTCGCCCGCATGGAAGGGTTGTTAGAGGCCGAACCGGGGATGGAGGCGATCATCGCGCTGGCCGGTCCCTTGACCAATGGGCTGCTCATGGGGATCGGGACGCTGCTGGCGCGGCATGAACTGTCGGACCCCGCATGGACGTCTTTCTTTATAGAGGTCAACGCGGCGGTGGCCGCGTTCAACCTCCTGCCGGCGCTGCCCTTGGACGGCGGCCGACTGTACCGGGCTTATCGCACCCGGCGCGTGGGCTTCCGCCGGGCTACGCACCAGGCGGTTCTGCTGGGACGGGGGCTGGGACTGCTGCTCTTCGCCGCCGGCGCGGCCGGCCTGTACCTGGGCCATGTGAGCGCGACCGCGGCGGTGGTGGGCGGGTTCGTGTTCCTGGCGGCGGGCCGGGAAACCGACCACGCGGCCTACGTCTTCATGGCGTATCTGAACCGCAAACGGCATGAACTGGAGGCGGCCGGCTGCCTCGCGGGCGAGGCGCTGGTGGCGCGGGCCGACGCCACCGTCAAGGAGGTGGTGGAGCGGTTCGTGCCCCAACGCTACCACGTGGTGTGGATCGTGGATGAGTCCGGCCGGGTTCTGGGCCTCGCGGCGGAGGCTGACGTGCTGGACTGCCTGTTTGACCGGGGCTGGGACGTTCCCGTGCGGGAGGTGGCCCGGACCCAGTTCATTGACAATGACCCGGGAGTGTGATATTGTGTTTCCATACATACGTTCGCCATTCGCGGGGCCGCACGAACGGTTTGGCCGCGGGGGTAGCCGGGGGAGCGGTATAGCCGTCGTCCCGGCTTTCGCATACTAAGGGCAGATTTCTTAATTTTGCTTCCCCTTGTTCGGAAGTGTCCAGGAGTGACATTGAGGAATGACACGGGAGATTATCGTGAACGCCGGCTTTGGCGAGACGCGGGCCGCGGTGCTTGAGGACCGGCGTGTGGTGCAGCTGTTTTTGGAGCGGGAAGCCCACCACTCGGTGGCGGGCAACATTTACAAGGGCCGTGTTGAGAATGTTCTTCCGGGTATGCAAGCGGCCTTCGTCAACATTGGCCTTGAGCGCAACGCGTTCTTGTACGTGGATGACGCCCTGGCCCACCTGAACGGCAGCGACGAGGTGGAGGAGGCGCCCCGGGTGCGTTCCATCGACGACGTGCTGACGGTGGGCCAGGAGATCGTGGTGCAGGTGGTCAAGGAGCCCATCGGCACCAAGGGGGCGCGGGTGTCCACCAACTTGACTGTGCCCGGCCGCTACCTGGTGCTCATGCCGACGGTGGACCACATCGCCCTGTCGCGCCGGATCAGCGATGAGGAAGAGCGCCAGCGGCTGCGGGAGATCGCCCGGGCGATTCGCCCGCCCGGCATGGGCCTTATCGTGCGCACGCTGGCGGTAGGCAAAGACCGGGAAGTCTTGGAGCAGGATTGCCGGTTTCTGGTGGGCATATGGGAGAAGGTCCAGCGCCGGGCGCAAACCAGCACGGCACCGGCGCTGTTGTACGAGGATTTCGACCTTGTGCACCGGCTGGTGCGGGATGAGTTTACCCCGGAAGTGTCCCGGTTCGTGGTGGACGACGAAGGCGTGTACAAGAACGTCATGGAACTGCTGGATTCCCTCTCGCCGGCCATGAAGCCGCGCGTCTACCTCTATACCGGGCCCAAGCCCATCTTTGAGTTTTACGACATCGAAGACCAGCTGCAGCGCTCGCTGCAGCGCAAAGTGTGGCTGGAGAGCGGCGGCTACATCGTCATCGACCATACCGAGGCGCTGACCAGCATCGACGTCAACACCGGCCGGTTCATCGGCACCACCAACTTGGCTGACACCGTGCTGCAGACCAACTTGGAGGCGGCGGTGGAGATCGCCCGCCAGGTGCGGCTGCGGGACATCGGCGGCATCATCGTGATCGATTTCATCGACATGGAATCCGAAGCCCACCGGCGCCAGGTGCTAGAGACCCTGGAGCAGGCGCTGGAGCCTGACCGGACCCGCTCCCACGTGCTGGGGTTCACGAGCCTGGGCCTGGTGGAGATGACCCGCAAGAAGGTGTCCGAGGACATCGACGCCCGCCTGCACCGGGTGTGTCCGTATTGCGACGGGTCGGGCCGGGTGCGATCCGAGGAAACCGTGGCCCACGCCACGCAGCGGGAAGTGGAGCGGCGTGCCCGCACCGGGCGGGAGGAGGCGCTGCTGGTGACGTGCCACCCGTCGGTGGCCGCGCAGATCATCGGGCCCAACGGCACCCTCCTCCGGCGCCTGGAGGAGCGGACGGGCAAGACCATCTTCGTCAAAGGCGCCGAAGGGATGCACATCGAGGACGTGGAGATCGTAGCCGGCACCAGGAAGGAGCTGGAGGAGCGGGCGCTGCCGGTGCGGGAAGGCCAGGTGCTGGACATGCAGGTGCAGGAGCCGCACCTGACCAACCCCAAGGACGGCATCGCCCGCATCGAAGGCTACGTCATCGACATTGAGGACGGCGGGCGCTACGTGGGCCAGAAGCTCAAGGTGGAGATCACCAAGGTCTTCCGCACCTACGCCAAGGGCCGGGTCCGGTCGGTGTAGGGTGGATGGGCCCGTGGTGCGGCACGGCGCCCCGGGTCCGCCCGTGGGCTCCGGCTTGCGCCAGGCGGCCGCACTACACCGGGTCGATGTGGATGAACGCCTCTTGGACCAGCTCCAGGGCTTCGACGGCCCGGCGTACCCGCACGGCGACGGCGTGGGCCTCGGCCAAGGACAGGCGCAGGTCCAATTCGATATGCAGTTCCACGTGGATGCGGTCGCCTACGTAGTGGGCCCGCAGGTCATGCACGCCCCGCACGCCTGGAACAGAGCGGGCGGCGGCCAGGATCTCCGCCTGGACGTGGGGCGGCGGGGCGTTGCCCATGAGGTAGCCCACGTTTTCGAGGCCGACGCGGACGCCTGAAATGATGATCCAGGCGCCGATGGCCACGCCGGCCGCGGTGTCCACGTAGCCGCCCGCTTCCAGGCCGATGAGGGCCACGGAGCTGGCCAGCACGTCGTTGCGGGAGTCGACGAAGGAGGCCCGGAGCGCCGGGCTTTGGGTGCGCAGAGCGCCCCAGCGGTACCAGAGCGCCATCCCGCCTTTGAGCACCATGCTGGTGACCACAAGGCCGGTGGACACGGAATCCGCCGCCACGGCGCGAGGCTGCAGCAGATGGCCGATGCCGTCCCGCACCAAAGCGGCGCCCAGGGCGGCAGCGAACACGGCGAAGAGCAGTCCCGCCAGGGGCTCGGCCCGCCGGTGGCCGAAGGGGTGGTTCGCGTCGGGGTGCCGCTCCTGGACGCGCATGCTGACGTAAGCCAGGGAGTAGGTCAGGACGTCCAAAGAAGCGTTAAAGGCGTCGGAAAGGACGGCGGCGCTGCCGGATCGGACGGCGGCCCATGCCTTGAAGGCCAAGAGGACAAGGCTCAAGCCGATGCCGGCGGCGCCCAGGCGTTGCTTTTCGCGGCCGATGGGCTCGGCGTTTACACCGGGTTCCTTCACACCCAATTCCTCAAAGGACGGCGGGCAGCAGGCGGCCGCGGACCGGCCGGCCCGCTGCGGCTCCCAGCGCGTGCCGCCAACGGTTTCATAGGCCCCTATTATAACCCACGCGCCCGTGGCGGGCCAGGGTCGGATGCCGGGCTGCGGAGGCCTGGAACACATCTTCCCCCGGGGGCAGCCGGGCAGGCGCGGCGGGTGGGCGCCCGGCGGTGCATCGTCATTGACAGGTCCTGCGGCCCGTGCTAAGATCCGTAGGGCAGTCACGCCGTCAAAGTGAGTGGTTTGCCGGCCGTCGTCCTTGCGGCGGCGGGACAGGCAGCAATGGAGGGCAACGAACCCGATGGCAACGTACGCAATCGTGGAAACCGGCGGCAAGCAGCACCGGGTCGCCGAAGGCGACACCATTTACGTAGAGAAGCTGCCCGCCGCGGCCGGCGAGCAAGTACGGCTGGACCGGGTGCTGTTGGTCAACCGCGAAGGTGAGGTCCGGGTCGGCTCGCCGACGGTGGAAGGGGCAGCCGTCATCGCCCGGGTGGATGGCCACGGCCGGCGGCGCAAGATTCTGGTGTTCAAGTACCGGCCCAAGAAGCGGTATCGGCGCCGCTACGGCCACCGGCAGCCCTACACCCGCCTGGTCATCGAAAAGATCGAGGCGTAACGGCATGATCACCGTCGAGGTGTTCCGCGGCACCGACGGCCACATTTGCGGCTTCCGGGCGCGCGGCCACGCCGGCTACGGGGAGTACGGCGAGGACATCGTGTGCGCCGCGGTGTCGGCGATCACGCAGACGGCCGTGCTGGGCTTGTTGCAGCATCTGCAGCTGCCGGTGCGCTTAAAGCAGGCGCAAGGCTACTTGGAGTGCCTGTTGGGCGACGATGACCGGGGACGGAGTCCGGCGGCGCAGAGCGTGCTGGAAACCATGGTCCTCGGGCTTAATGAAATTCAGCGCCAGTACCCGGATAGGGTGCGGGTGCGGCGGGCGGCGGCTCACGCAGCGAAGGCGGGCGCGGTGGTCGGGGCCCGCGCCTAGTGCGTGAAGCCCCCTTTGCGAGCGGGGAAGCTGGTACCTGGGGAGGGAGGAGACGCCGATGGCTTTTGTGATGAACCTGCAGCTGTTCGCCACCAAGAAGGGCGGCGGCAGTTCGAAGAACGGTCGGGACAGCATTTCCAAGCGGCTGGGCGTCAAGCGGTTCGGCGGCCAGCACGTGACGGCCGGCAGCATCCTGGTGCGCCAGCGCGGCACGCGCATTCATCCCGGGGTCAACGTCGGCTTGGGCAAGGACGACACGCTGTTCGCCAAGATCGACGGCTACGTGGTGTTCGAGCGGCACGGCCGCAACGGCAAGCGGGTAAGCGTTTACGCCGAGCCGGTGTCGGTGTAGCCCGGACGCGGCAGCGCCGGGAGTCCGCGGTGGACACGACCGTCGCGGCAGCGCCGCTGGGCGGCCGGCAGCGCCGGGAACGGGCGGCGAGCAATAGCAGCCGGGTGACGAGCAACAGCAGCCGGCCGCGACACGGGCAGCCGGCGTGGGACCGGCGGCCTTGCGGAGCCAGCAGCTGGGGGCGGTTCCTTGAGGGGTCGCCCCTTGTTTTTTCGGCCGGTCCTTGAAAGCCAAGGGCGCGGTTTCGGCGAAGGATGGGTGATGGTACCGTGTTCCTGGATACGGCCCGCATCTACGCCAAAGGAGGCGACGGCGGCCACGGGGCCGTGAGCTTCCGGCGGGAGAAGTACGTGCCCGCGGGCGGCCCTGACGGCGGCGACGGGGGCCGGGGCGGGGACGTCATCCTCCAGGTCGACCCGGGTTTGTGGACCTTGATGGACTTCAAGTACCGCATCCACTACCGGGCACAGAACGGGGAGAACGGGCGCGGCGCCAACATGCACGGCCGGAGCGGCGAGGACCTGGTGGTCAAGGTTCCGCCGGGCACGGCCGTCAAGGACGAGGCGACCGGCGAATACATCGCGGACTTGACGGAGCCCGGCCAGACGGTGGTCATCGCCCGCGGCGGGCGGGGCGGCCGGGGCAACGCGCGGTTCAAGACCCCGGTGCGGCAGGCGCCCCGGTTCGCGGAGAAGGGGGAGCCCGGGGAAGAGCGGTGGGTCATCCTCGAGCTGCGGCTCATCGCCGACGTGGGCTTGGTCGGACTGCCCAACGCCGGCAAGTCCACGCTTCTTTCCCGAATCACGGCCGCCCGGCCCAAGATCGCGCCGTACCCGTTCACGACGCTGACGCCCAACCTGGGCGTGGTGTCGCTGGGCGAGGGGCAGAGCTTTGTGGTCGCCGACATCCCCGGCCTCGTGGAAGGCGCCCACGCCGGCGTGGGGCTCGGCCATGACTTCCTGCGCCACGTGGAGCGCACGCGCGTGCTGATCCACGTGGTGGACGTGTCGGGCCTGGAAGGCCGGGACCCGGTGGCCGATTTCCACACCGTCAACGAGGAGCTGCGGCTGTACCGGCCTGAGCTGGCCGAGCGCAAGCAGCTGGTGGCCGCCAACAAGCTGGACTTGGAGGAGGCCCGGCGGAACCTCCCCGCTTTCCAAGCGGCGGTGTCGGCCTTGGGGTACGCCGTGTTTCCCATCTCGGCGGCGACGGGGGAAGGGCTCGACGCCCTCGTCCATGCGGCGTGGGAAGCCCTGAAGGACGTACCGCGCCCCGCACCGGTGCCTGTGCGCGCCGAGGGGGCGGCGCTTGCGGAGCGCAGGCGAGCGCCCCTGAGCGAGTACACCATCCGCCGGGAGGGCGACGAGCTGGTCGTGGAAGGCGAAGGGCTCTCCCGGCTGATGGCGCGGCTGGATCTGAACAACGAAGAGGCGGTCCGGTTTCTGCAAAAGGTGTTTCGCGATATCGGCCTCAACGACGCCTTGCGCGAGCAGGGGGTGCAGCCCGGCGACACGGTGCTGGTTGCGGGGGTGGAGTTTGAGTTCCTCGACGAGGACGAGGTCGACGAGCGGGTGTAGGCCCGCAGGATTCTCCTTTTCCGGCAGCGAAACAACGGGCCAGGGAGGGAGTTCCGGTGGATCGGAACGACTGCCTTCCGCCGGGCACGGCGGATTGTGGTCAAGATCGGAACGAGCAGTCTAACCGCACCTGACGGGAGCCTCAACACTTCCCGCATTGAGCAGCTGGCCGACGAGGCGGTGGCCTTGCGGCGAACGGGGCGCCAGTTGGTGCTGGTGACGTCGGGCGCCATCGGCGTCGGTGCCAAGCGGCTGGGATTCTCCAAGCGACCCCAAACGATTCCCGAGAAGCAGGCGGCCGCGGCCGTCGGGCAAGGCCTGCTGATGCAGGCGTATGAGCGGGCGTTTCTCGCCCGGCAGCTGGTGGTGGCGCAGGTGCTTTTGACCCGCGAGGACATCGCGGACCGGCGCCGGCACCTGAATTCCCGCAACACCTTGTGCAAGCTGCTGGAGCTGGACGTCATCCCCGTGGTGAACGAGAACGACACGGTGGCGGTGGACGAGATCCGCCTCGGGGACAACGACACGTTGTCGGCGCTGGTGGCGACCCTGGTCGAGGCGGACTTGCTGGTCATCCTGTCCGACGTGGACGGCTTGTACTCGGGGGACCCGCGCCGCTCCCGTGACGCCCGCCGGCTGGACGTGGTGGAAAAGATTACGCCGGAGCTGGAGGCGGCCGCGGGCGGTGCCGGCAGCACCTTCGGGACGGGCGGCATGGCGACCAAACTGCAGGCGGCCCGGATCGCGACCGCGGCAGGCATCCCCCTGTTTCTCACCAGCGGCGCCCCGGCCAACGTCCTGCAGACGGTGCTGGCGGGCGAGGCGGTGGGGACACTGTTCCTGCCTTGTCCGCGTCCCCTGCGGGCCCGCCAGCGCTGGCTGGCCTTTCACCAGCGGCCGCGCGGGCGCATTGAAGTGGACGCAGGGGCGGCCAAGGCGTTGGTGGAAAACGGAAAGAGCCTGTTGCCCGCGGGCGTGGTGCGGGTGGAAGGGGACTTCGCCGAAGGCGACCTGGTGCAGGTGTGCGACACCAGCGGGCGCGAGCTGGCCCGGGGCTTGGTCAACTATTCGGCCCGGGACTTGCGGCGCATCCAGGGGAGCCGCACGGCGGACATCGCCGCCATCCTGGGGTACAAGGATTTCGACGAGGTCATCCACCGGGATAACTTGGTGGTGTCGGTATAAGGGGTGGCGGTGACGAAGGAGGCGCGGAGCATGTCACAGGCGGAAGCGACGGCGCGGGCGACTGGGCAGGCGACGGCACAGGCGACGCCGCAAGGACCGCAAACCGACGCATGGGACCGGCCAGCGCCGGACGGGGTGGATGCCGCGGCCGAGGACGACCGGGCGTACGTGCACGGCCTGGCCCGCCGGGCGCGGGCGGCCAGCCGCCAGTTGGCCACGGCCAGCCGGGCGGCCAAGGACGCCGCGCTCTTGGCCATGGCCCAGGCGCTGGAAGACAACGTGGACGCGATCCTGGCTGCCAACGCCCAGGACGTGGAGGCCGCACGGGCCAGGGGCGTTGCGCGGGCCCTGCTGGACCGGTTGACCCTCAACCCGGCGCGGGTGCGCCAGATGGCCGAGGGCGTACGGGCCGTGGCCGCGCTGCCCGACCCCGTCGGCGAGCTGGTTTCCATGACGCGCCGGCCCAACGGTCTTGAGATCGTGCAAGTACGGGTGCCGCTGGGTGTCGTGGGCATCATCTACGAGGCGCGGCCCAACGTGACGGCCGACGCCGCCGCTTTGGGCCTCAAGGCGGGCAACGCCGTGCTGCTCCGGGGCAGTTCCGACGCGCTGGGTTCCAACAGGGTGATCGCGGGGCTGCTGAGCCAGGCCGTGGCGGCCGCCGGGCTACCCCGAGACAGTGTGCAGCTGGTGGACCGGACCGGGCACGGCGCCGCCCAAGCCATGATGGAGGCGGTGGGCCTCATCGACGTGCTGGTGCCCCGGGGCGGCCGCAGGCTCATCGAACAAGTGGTGCGCACCGCGCGCGTGCCCGTCATTGAAACCGGGGTGGGCAACTGCCACACGTACGTGGACGAGGGCGCCGATTTGGAGCAGGCGCTGAACATCGTCGTCAACGCCAAGTGCCAGCGGCCGTCGGTGTGCAACGCCATGGAAACCTTGCTGGTGCACGAGGCGGTGGCGCCGGTGTTTTTGCCGCGGGCGGCGGCCGCCTTGCGGGAGCGGGGCGTGGAGCTCCGGGGCTGCCCCCGGGCGCGCAGCATCGTACCGGACATGGCCGAGGCCACCGAACAGGATTGGCACGAAGAATACTTGGATCTGATCCTGGCCGTCCGGGTCGTGCCCGACCTGGAAGCGGCCGTGGAGCACATCAACACCTACGGGACCCAGCATTCGGAGGCCATCGTGACCCGGGACTACAGCCGGGCGCGGCGGTTTGTGCAGGCGGTGGACGCGGCGGCGGTGTACGTGAACGCATCCACCCGGTTCACCGATGGTTTCGAATTCGGCCTCGGCGCGGAGTTGGGCATCAGCACCCAGAAGCTGCACGCCCGCGGGCCCATGGGCCTGGCGGCGCTGACATCGACCAAGTACGTGGTGTACGGCGAGGGCCATGTCCGAGAATGACGGGGAGACCATGACGGGCGCCCGCCGGCTCGGCGTGATGGGGGGCACCTTCGACCCCATTCACTACGGGCATCTGGTGACGGCGGAGGCGGCAGCCGAGGAGTTTGGGCTGGAGCGGGTGATCTTCGTTCCCGCCGGGCAGCCGCCCCACAAGCCGCCCGGTGCGGTGAGCGAAGCGCGGCATCGCTACTTGATGACGGTGCTGGCCACGGTCCCAAACCCGCGCTTCACGGTGTCGCGGGTGGACATCAACCGGCCGGGGCCTTCGTATACGGTGGACACGTTGCGGGAGCTGCATGCCCGCTTCGGGCCCGGCGTGGAACTGTACTTCATCACCGGGGCCGACGCGATGCTGCAGATCCTAAAGTGGAAGGACGCCGAGACCCTGTTTGAGCTCAGCCACTTTATCGCGGCGACGCGGCCCGGGGTCCGGCTGTCCCGGCTCAACTCGGTGCTGGGGCCGCTGGCCGAACGCTACCATGACCGGATCCATCCGCTGCAGGTGCCGGCGTTGGCCATCTCCTCCACGGACATCCGGGAGCGGGTGCGGACGGGCCGCTCCGTGCGGTATCTGCTGCCCGACGCGGTGATGCATTATATCCACAAGAGCGGGCTGTACAGAGACTGAGGCCGGCTGGGCGCCGCCGGTGCCCGGTGATCGGCGGCCGCTTTATGGGCGCCGGCCGGTCCGTGGCGGCGGCCTCGTCCAAAGCGGTTCGACAAAGCAGCGATGTTTGCGAAATAAGGTGTTTTGTTTCCGGCGCAACCGATACTGATCCCGCAGGAAGTTACACAGTCCGCTTTTTGGCCGACAGAAACCGGCGCTCCACCTACGCCGGTGGGCGGCGCCGGAAGGGGGACGACGGCGTGGCGGTCTTGCCCGATGAGGCGGCGCTGGAGGCGCCGGTGCGGCGGCGGCTGAGCCCGGAGCGGTTCGCACACGTGCAGGGGGTGGTCGCGGCCGCTGAGGAGCTGGCCCGGCGCTGGGGCGCCGACGTGCAGCGGGCGCGTGTGGCGGCTTGGCTGCACGACGTGGCCAAGGACGAGCCGCCGGAGGCGCTGTTGAAGCGGGCACGGGAGTTTGGTATAGTTTTTGATGAAATCACGGCCCGGGCGCCGGCTTTGTGGCACAGCGTCGTGGGTGCGGAGATCGCCCGCCGGGAGTTCGGCGTGGCCGATGAGGACGTGCTGGCGGCCATCCGCTACCACACGACGGGACGCGCCGGCATGTCGTGTTTGGAACAGATCGTGTTTCTGGCCGATTTGATCGAGCCCGGGCGCAGCTTCCCCGGTGTGGAGGAGCTGCGGCAGAAAAGCCGCGAGGATCTGCGGGCCGCCATGATCGCGGCCCTTGACGGCGTTATCTGCTACGTCATCCGGCAAGGAGGGCTGCTTCATCCCGACGCGGTGGCTGCCCGCAATGACATCTTGCTGCGCAGAAGCTAGTCGTGGGTGGAGGCGCGGGCCCGCGGCTGGCTTTTTATGTGTTTCTGAGCGGCTGGGGCTGCGGTCGAGTGGGGGAAGGTTGGGCGCGCTATGGAGCGGACGCCTGAATCGGTAGAGCGGGCGCCTGAGGGGACGCCGCAGACGCCCGAAGAAGCGCTGGAAGAGCAGCGGCGTGAGCTGGAAGCGCGCCGCGCGCGGCGCCGGGCCCGGCGCCGGCGGCAGGCCATCACCGCACTGGTCGCCAGCTTGGCCGCCCTGGCGTTGGCGGTTCTGACCGCATACTTCACGTACCAGCGCGGCATGCGCGGGTTGGGCGCGTCGCAGTCCACGGTGGACGCGAGTTCCGGTCCCGCCAAGCGGGTCACCGTGCTGCTCATCGGGATTGACGACGCTTCGCGGGGCGCGGCGCGCACGGATACGCTCATGCTCGCCAGCTTCGATCCCCGCACCGGCCGCGCGGGCGTGTTGTCCATCCCGCGGGATACCCGGGTGGAGATCCCGGGCCGTTCAGGGTATCATCGCATCAATACCGCCTATTCGCTGGGCGGCCCCGGTTTGGCGGTGCGCACCGTGGAGCACCTGTTGGGCATCGACGTCGATCACTACCTGGTCGTGGACTTCGCCAGTTTCGCTCGGGTCATCGACCTGCTGGGGGGCGTCGAGGTGGAGATCGAGCGGCCCATGCGCTATGACGACTTCGCCCAGGGGCTGCACATCGATCTGAAACCGGGCCGGCAGGTCCTCACGGGTGAACAAGCCTTGCAGTACGTGCGCTTCCGCGCCGACGGGCTGGGCGACGTGGCGCTGGTGGACCCGGTGCGGGAAATCTATGACGGGCGGGTCAAGCGGCAGCTGGAGTTCGTGCGGCTGGTGGCCGAACGGGCCATGTCCGTCCAGGCGCTGGCCCGGCTGCCGCAGCTGGTGCCGGAGCTCATCGCCATGGTCCAGACGGACATGGGGATGGACCGGGCGTTGGCCTTGGCCGTATCGGCCCGGCAGCTGGACTTGGAGCGGCTGGAGACGGCGGTGCTGCCGGGCACCAGCGCGTGGATCGGCGGCGCCAGCTACTGGGTGCATGACCCCGGCCGGACGCAGACCGTGGTGCGGCGGTTGATCCTGGGCGAGCGGGTGACCACCGCGGCGGTCCTCAACGGCAGCGGCGGCTCCGGAGCCGCGGCCCGGGCGGCGGCGCTGCTGCGTCAGAACGGGTACGAAGTGGTGCGCATCGGCAATGCGCCGGGCGGTTTCCAGTACGAACGGACGCAGATCATCGTCAACCGTCCGGGCGCGCCGGTGGACCAGCTGGCGCGGCTGGTGGGCGGCCAGATTTCGTGGGCCGAGCAGCCGGCCGAGACGGCGGAAGCGGACGTGACCGTGATCGTCGGCCGGGACTTCGGCGGCTGAGCCGGGCGGCAGGCGGGCATGGGGCGGGGCGCAGCCTCGCAGATACGACGGGATCTTGAGCGGCAGACACAGACAGGGGGGAACGGGACTGACCGAGCGCGAGGTGGCCATTCGGGCGGCGCAGGCGGCGGACGAGAAGAAGGCGGATCAGGTTGTCATCCTGGATATGCGCGGGCTGACGGTGGTGACGGACTACTTCGTCATCTGCAGCGGGCAAAGCGTACCGCAAGTGCGGGCCATCACCCGCGGCATCGAGGAGGCCTTGGAGCAGGAGGGCGTGCGCGCGCGGGGCAAGGAGGGCGTTGACAGCTCCCGCTGGGTGCTCTTGGACTTCGGCGGGGTCGTGGTGCACGTTTTCCACCACGCGGATCGGGAGTACTATGACCTGGAACGGCTTTGGGCCGACGCCCCCCGCGTCGAGTGGTCCCCCGTGAGTTCGGCGCCGTGACGCTTGCGCTCTTTCCGTTGGGCACCGGCGTTGCGGCCGGCGCCGGCCGCAACGAGCGCTGCCGATCACCATCCGCGCCAGGGGGCGTCGCGCCGGACCCACTCTTGTGGGATCATCGGCTGGCGGTTGATCATCGGCTGGCGGCGCCGGTGGCTTGATGGGGTGAGAGACCGCCCCACGGGCGGCGCGGCCCGCGGTGGCCGGAGCGGCAGGGGACGGTGGCGCGGGGCCTGGAAAGGGCTGCTCGACTAGGCGGACCGCCCCTTGACGGGGGCATGGACGTGGTCTATAATAGGCTTTGCGACGGACGTGGGGCCGTAGCTCAGCTGGGAGAGCGCGTGAATGGCATTCACGAGGTCGGCGGTTCGAGCCCGCTCGGCTCCACCAGAGTTAAGACCCCCGGGAGTTGGTTCCCGGGGGTTTTGCTTTGGGTCGTTTTGCGGCCGCAGCCTTCGGCCGTCGTCCACGCCCTTGTTCATCCTTACGTCCATCCTTACATCCATCCTTACATCTCTCCCACTTCGCTCTCCGTCTTACGAAGGTATAATCGTTGTCA
>DATCKT010000293.1:0-26528 GCA_036562195.1 Limnochordales bacterium | reverse complement strand
GAAGGGCAGGTGGACCTCCGCTCCCGTCGTGCCGTGGTTGATGTACACGATGCCCGTGGTCATGTCCCGGGCCGCCCGCATGGCGCGGTTCACTTCGCGGGTGTAGATGCTGCTGAAGAGGCCGTAGGCGCTGTCGTTGTTGATGCGGACGGCTTCCTCCAGGCTGTCGCAGGGGATGATGACCGCCGTGGGGCCAAAGATCTCCTCCCGGGCGATGCGCATTCCCGGGTGCACGCCGGGGAACAGCGTCCGCCGGTAGAAAAAGCCGCGGGTGCCCTCGCCCTCCGTGTAGATCAGCTCGTCCATCACCGCCCGGTGCACGATGAGGCGGCTCGCGGCCGTGCACCGCTGCCCCGTGGTGCCGAAGGCGCTCCAGAGGATACCCTCCACGGCCAGGTCCAGGTCCGCGTCGTCCATAACCGTGATGGCGTTCTTTCCGCCCATCTCCAGCAGCACCCGCTTGCCCCGGCGCGCCCCTTCCCCGGCGATGAGGCTTCCGGTTTCCGTGGAGCCGGTGAAGGCGATCACCCGCACGCGCGGGTGCTCCACCAAGGGCGCCCCCGTCTCGGGCCCGGAGCCCAGCACCACATTGAGCACGCCGGGGGGCAGGCCCGCTTCCTCCATGCGCCGGGCACCCATGCCGCGCCGCGATACATTCCGGAAACCGGCAGCCTTTCCTTGCCCACCGGAGGACGTGCGCCGCCACGAAGGAATCCGTGCCGCCTCAGCCAAAATACAGCAGGGGAGGGCATGCCCTATGAGCGGCAGCGAGCCGGCGGGGAAGCGCACCCCGCTGTTTGATGAGCATGTGGCCGGCGGGGCGCGCATGATCGACTTCGCCGGTTTCCGTATGCCTGTGGAGTACACGAGCATCCTGGAAGAGCACCGGACGGTGCGCCGCGCGGCGGGCTTGTTCGACCTGTCCCACATGGGCGAGCTGCGGGTGGCGGGTCCGGGCGCGGCGGCGTTTCTGGAGTGGGCGCTCACCAACCGCATTGCCGACATGGAGCCGGGCCAGGCCCGCTACTCCCTCATCTGCCGGCCCGACGGCGGCATCGTGGACGACGTGGTGGTGTATCGGCGGCCCGCTGACTTTCTCGTGGTGGTCAACGCGGCCAATACCGCCAAGGACTTCCAGTGGCTGGACTACCTCCGGCGGGCGTGGCCGGGCGACACGGCCCCGCCGGTGCCGCCCGATGACGTGATCCTCGAAGACGTATCCGACGCCACCGCCCTCATCGCGGTGCAGGGTCCCCGGTCGCAAGCCATCTTGGAACGCCTGACCACGGCCCCGCTGGCGGAGCTGGGGGCGTTTCGTTTTGTGGAAGACGCGGTGGACGGCCACCCGGCGCTCATCTCCCGCACCGGCTACACCGGCGAGGACGGCTTCGAGCTCTACATCTCCCCTGACGCAGCGGTGCCCCTGTGGCGGGCGCTTTTGGCCGCCGGCAAGGAGGAGGGGCTCGTGCCCGTGGGCCTGGGCGCCCGGGATACGCTGCGGCTGGAGATGCGGTTTCCCCTGTACGGCAACGACATCGACGAGACCACGACGCCGCTGGAGGCGGGTTTGGGCTTCGCCGTCAAGCTGGACAAAGACGACTTCGTGGGCAAGGAGGCGCTGGTGCGGCAGCAGGCCGCGGGCGTCGCCCGGCGGCTGGTCGGCTTCCGCATGCTGGGCCGGGGGATCCCGCGACAGGGGTATCCGCTGCTGGCCGGTGAGGAGGAGGTCGGGCGCGTGACGTCGGGCTCCCACTCGCCCACGCTGGGGGAGCCCATCGGCATGGGCTACGTCCAAACCCAATACGCGGCGCCGGGCCAGGAGCTGGCCGTAAGCATCCGCGGCCGGCCCGTTCCGTGTCAGGTTATCAAGGGCCGCTTCGTGCGGCCCGGCAAGTGAACAATACGCACCGTGCCCGCGGGGCAAGGGCAGGAGGGGGCGCTCCCGTGTATCCAACCGATCTGCGCTACACCAAGGAGCATGAATGGGCCCGGCAGGAGGGGAACCGGGTGCGGGTGGGCATCACCCACTACGCGCAGCAGGAGCTGGGGGACGTGGTGTTCGTCGACCTGCCGCAGGAGGGCAGCATCCTGCAGGCCGGCGAGGCCTTCGCCGTGGTGGAGTCGGTGAAGGCCGTGTCGGACATCTACGCGCCGGTGAGCGGCCGGGTGGTGGAAGTCAACCAAGACCTGGTGGACCGGCCGGAGCTCATCAACCAGGACCCGTACGGCGCGGGCTGGATCGCGGTATTGGAGATGGAAAACCCCGCGGAGCTGGACGATCTGCTGGACGCCGACGCGTACCGGAAATTGATTCAGGAGTAGGGAGGGCCCGGGGCATGACGTTTGCGCCCATGACCGACGGGGACCGGGAGGCCATGCTGGCGGCCATTGGGGTCCGGAGCGCAGCGGAGCTGTTTGACGACATCCCCGAGGCCATTCGGCTGAAGCGACCGCTGGACTTGCCGCCGGCCATGGCCGAGGCGGAGGTGCGGCGCCACCTGACGGCGCTGGCCGGGCGGAACGCGGACCTGGACCGCTACGCGTGTTTCTTGGGAGCCGGCGCCTACGACCACCTGATCCCGGCCGCCGTCGGGCATTTGGTGTCGCGGTCGGAATTTTACACCTCGTACACGCCCTACCAGGCGGAGATCACCCAGGGCGTGCTGCAGGCCACGTATGAGTACCAGACCATGATCGCGTCCCTGACCGGCATGGACATGGCCAACGCCAGCATCTACGACGGGGCCACGGCTCTGGCGGAAGGGGCTTTGGTGGCCTGCGCCCACACCGGCCGCGACCGGGTTGTCATCCCGGTCACCGTCCACCCCGAGTACCGGCAGGTCACCCACACCTACTTGCGCCACCAGGGGCTGGAAGTGGTGGAAGTGCCGTACCGGGACGGCGTCACGTCCCTGACGGAGCTCAAGGCCCGCGTCGACCAGCGCACCGCGGCGGTGGTGGTGCAGCAGCCCAACTTCTTCGGGTGCCTCGAGGACGTGGCGGCCGTGGGCCAGCTGGCCCGGGAAGCCGGGGCGCTGCTCATCGTGGCCGTCGCGGATCCGCTCACGCTGGGGCTTCTGGAGCCGCCCGGCGCGCTGGGCGCGCACCTGGCGGTGGGCGAGGGGCAGCCCCTGGGCAACCACCTGAGCTTCGGCGGCCCGTACCTGGGCTTCCTGGCGGCCCGCCAGGAGCTGGTGCGGCGCCTTCCCGGGCGCATCGTGGGGGCGACGGTGGACCGCGAAGGCACCCGGGGCTTCGTGCTGACGCTGCAGACCCGGGAGCAGCACATCCGCCGCGAGAAGGCCACCTCCAACATCTGCACCAACCAGGCGCTGAACGCCCTGACGGCGGCCATCTACCTAAGCCTTTTGGGCAAGGAGGGCGTGCGGGAGGTAGCCTGGCAGAGCCTGCAGAAGGCCCACTACCTGCAGCGGGCCATGACCGCGCTGCCCGGCTTCGCCCCCGCGTGGACGACGCCGTTTTTCCACGAGTTCGTGGTGCGCACCACTGCCGACGCGGAGGAGCTCGTGCAGCGGCTGCTGGACCACCAGATCATCGGCGGCCTACCTCTGGGGCGCTTCTATCCGGAGCTCGCCGACTGCATGCTCTGGTGCGTCACCGAAAGCCGCACCCGCGAGGAGATGGATCGGCTCGTGGCGGCCTTGGAGGGATTGACGTGACGGGCTACCTGCTGAAAGGCGGTTTCCCGTTGATCTTTGAACGGGGCGCGCCCGGCCGGCGCGGCTACCGGCTGCCCGCGCTGGACGTGCCCGAGCAGCCTTTGGACGACCTGCTCCCGGAGCGGCACCGGCGCCGCGAGGCGCCCGCGTTGCCGGAGGTGAGCGAGCCCGAAGTGGTGCGGCACTACGTGGGGCTCTCCCGCCGCAACTACGGCGTGGACGTGGGGTTCTACCCGCTGGGCTCGTGCACCATGAAGTACAACCCCAAGGTCAACGAGTGGGCGGCCGGCTTGCCCGGCTTTGCGCGGCTGCACCCGTACCAGCCCGAGGAAACCGTGCAAGGGGCCTTGGAGCTCATGTGGCGGCTGGAGCGGTATCTGTGCGAGATCGCGGGTTTGCACCGCGCCACGCTGCAGCCGGCCGCGGGCGCCCACGGCGAACTGCTCGGGCTCATGATCATGCGGGCGTACCACGAAAAGAACGGCGAGGGCCACCGCCGCACCGAGGTGATCGTGCCCGATTCGGCCCACGGCACCAACCCCGCCAGCGCGGCCATGTGCGGCTACCGGGTGGTGCAGGTGCAGACCAACGAGCGGGGCGGCGTCGACGTGGACGCCTTGCGGGCGCTGGTGGGCGAACGCACCGCGGGGCTGATGCTCACCAACCCCAATACGCTGGGCCTCTTTGAAGAAGACATCTTGGAGTTGGCCCGCATCGTGCACGACGCGGGGGGCTTGTTGTACTACGACGGGGCCAACGCCAACGCGATCCTGGGTATCTGCCGGCCGGGGGACATGGGCTTTGACATCGTCCACTTCAACCTGCACAAGACGTTCTCGACGCCCCACGGCGGCGGCGGGCCGGGCGCGGGGCCCATCGCGGTGCGCGAGGACCTGGCTCGGTTTCTGCCGGTGCCCACGGTGGAGCGGGACGGCGACCGGTATTATCTGGACTACGACCGGCCCGATGCCGTTGGGCGCATCAAGGGTTTCTACGGCAACTTCGGCGTCCTGGTGCGGGCCTACACCTACATCCGCATGCACGGTCCCGATGGGCTCAAGGCCGTCAGCGAGCAGGCGGTCATCAACGCCAATTATCTGATGCGGCGCCTGGCGGGCCTGTTTGACCTGCCCTACGATCGGCACTGCAAGCATGAGTTCGTGGTGTCGGGCCGCCGCTACAAGCGCCACGGGGTGCGCACGCTGGACATCGCCAAGCGGCTTTTGGACTACGGGATGCACGCGCCCACCGTGTACTTCCCTCTGATTGTGGATGAGGCCATCATGATCGAGCCGACGGAAACCGAGACCAAGGAGACGCTGGACGAGTTCGTGCGCATCATGGAAACCATCGTGCAGGAGATCGAGCGCGATCCGGAGCTTTTGCGCACGGCGCCCCACCACACGCCCGTGCGCCGGCTGGACGAGGCGCGGGCGGCCAGGCAGCCCAACTTGTGCTGGTGCGCGCCGCCGCCGTTCTCTGGACCGGAGCCGGGCGCAGCGGCCGAGCCCGCGGGCGAAGAAGGGTGAAGCCATGGGGGAAGCCGCAGGGGAACGCTGGCGCATTGGGTTTTTGGGCCCCCGGGGCACCTTCAGCGAGGAGGCGGCGCGGCTTTACGCCGCCGGCCGGCCCGACGCCGGGCGGGTGGAGCTGGTGGCCTACCGGGGCATCCCGGAGCTTTTGGTGGCCGCCGAGCGGGGCGAGCTCGACCAGGCGGTGGTGCCCGCGGAGAACTCCATTGAAGGAACGGTGGCGCTGACCTTGGACACCCTGGTCCACGATGTGCGCCTCAACATCGTGGGCGAGGTGGTGATCCCTATCCGCCATCACCTTATGGTGCGGCGGGGCTTTGAGCGGGAGCCGGTGCAACTCGTGGTGTCCCACCCGCAGGCGCTGGCCCAGTGCCGCCGCTACCTGCAGCGGCGCCTGCCCCAGGCGGAAGTGCAGGCCGTCTACAGCACCGCGGAGGCGGCCCGGCTCGCGGGCGAACGGGAGGCGCCGGGCATGGCCGCCATCGCCAACGCCTTGTGCGCGGAACTGTACGGCTTGGCCATCATCGACTCGGACATCCAGGACGTGACGGGCAACGCGACCCGGTTCCTCGTGGTGGGACACGGCTTTCCGGCCCGGACGGGCCGGGACAAGACGTCCGTCGCCTTCGCGTTTGCGGAGGACAGGCCAGGCAGCCTTTACACGGCACTGGGGGAGTTTGCCCGGCGGGAGATCAATTTGACCAAGCTGGAGTCGCGCCCGGCCAAGCAGTTCCTGGGCGACTATATCTTCTTCGCGGACATGGAAGGCCACAAGGACGACCCGGCGGTGGCTGACGCGCTGGCGGGCCTGGAGCGCCAGTGCGCCTACGTGCGGATCCTGGGTTCGTACCCGCGGGCGGAGTACCCGCGCGGGGCGGCCAACGGCTAGCCGCGGCGGCGCCCAAGTCCGGCGGGCAAGTCCCCGGCTATTCCATGGCCGCCGCGAGCTGGGGCATGGGCAGTTCGCCCGCCGCGGCCGCGAGGGCCCCGGCCAGCCGGGCCGCCGGGCAGCCGCCCGCTGCAGCGCAGCCGCCGCAGCCGGCCGCCTTGGCGGCGCCGGTCGCGCCCGCCGCGCCCGCGGAGGCACCAGCGCCGGCACCGTTGGCCCTGGCGGCGCAGCCGCAGCCGCCGCCGCAGCCCGCAACCGCCCCAGCCCCCGGCGCGGCGCCCGCGCGCCGCAGCGACCGGGCCAGGCGCAGGAAATGCTTGGCCTTTTCCTGCATCAGGCGCCGCCGCCACGTGTACGCCTCAAAGTGGTGGCACGACGGCGCCTGGCAGTCCAAGCAGCTGGTCCCCTTGAGATCGGCGCAGTCCCGCAGGACGCACTCGCCGGTTTCCAGGCTCGGGCATCCGGGGCACGCACCGGTGATATAGGCACTGCATGTGTTGCACAACAGGCCGCAGCGGGAAACGATGTCGCCCGGCCGCAGCCTGACCGTCAACGCGGTCTGTCCCTCGAATGCCAAGGTCCCACCCCCTGCCCCCGACGATACCGTGCGGGATGGACTCAGTATAACAGAAACGGTTCAGCGGCGAAACCCGCGGTCCAAAAGCACCAGGTACAGCAGGGTCGCCGTTACCGGGATCATGGCCGTCGCGGCCGCCACCACGCCCGAATCGTTGGCCACCAGGGCGACGAGGCTGGCCACCACCGCGCCCCGCACGCCGCGCACCAGGTCCGGATGGCCTTGCTCCAGCCGGCGGATGAGCTCACCCGGCCGGTACAGGGCGACCGCGGTGATGGCCAGGCTGACCACCAGCACCTGAGCCCAGATGGTCCAGCGCAGCAGCCGCACGTTCATCTGCAGCTTGCGGGCGGCAATGTTCCCCAGCGCTTCCCAGTCGCCCCCGGCCACCAGGCGCGCCGCCTGCCCCAGGTGCGAAGGCTGAGCCTGCGCCGAGAGGTCCACCACCGCCGCGGCCGCGAGCACGAGGACAAGCGCGGCGCCCGCGAAAAGCGCCGTCCGCCATGACAAGCGCCGGCGCCAGAGCAAAAGCCCCGTCACGGCGAACCCGCTCACCGCCGCGACGGTGCCGCCCACGTTGACGCCCAGCCGCGGGTGGGCCAGCACCACCGCCACGAGCCCGTAGACGAGCAGGGCCAGCCACCGCAGTCCCGGCCGCGGAAACCGGTCCAGCAGGCCGGTGGTGCCCACCAGCGCCGTGCCGATGAGGACGCCCATGTACTCGTTGCCGATGCCGTAAAAGCGCGCGCCCGTGATGGGGTCATACCCCAAGATGGACGACTTGATCAGCGGCGCCCCGAGGCTGACATCGACCAGCAGCGCCGCGACGGTGGCCAGCGACAAGGCGGCGAAGGGATCGGCGCTGCCGGGCCGCCCGGCCGCGGACGCCAGGGCCGCCAGGACCAACGCGAGGCCGCCGAGCAGCAGGATGACCGCCGCGGGCGTCTCCAGCGGGCCGACCGGCGGCGCCCCCGCGGCCGCGGCGGGCGGTGGGGCCGCCAGCGGCGCCGCCAACGACTGGATCCCGGGCATGAGCAGCGGCAAGAGCAGGATGCTCAACGGAGCGGCCAATAGGAGCAGCAGGGCCCAGCGCCAGAAGGCCAGCCGGGATTCGGGCCCGGGAGTCTTGGTCAGGGCGGCCAGGGCCAGCCAGGCCGCCCAGGCGACAAAGACGGCGATGGCCAGGCCGATGAAAGTCCGCACCACCGGCGGCCGCAGCCGGTGCACGGCGGTGGCGCGGCGGTAGAGGAGCGCGACGGCTTCCCACGGATCGCCGGGCGCGGCCACGGTGGCCGGCAGATCTCGCGTGAGGGCCGCCACGGACGTGCCCGAAAGCGGCCGGCCGGTCATGGGCGCCGGCGCCGCGACGCCCAAGGCCGCGAGCACCGTCGGCGCCACGTCCGTGTTGGCTACGATCCCGGCGCGGCGGGTTGTAGGGGACGTGGCCAGCTGCCCTTGGCCCGGCGGGCCGCCCAGAGGCGCCCACACCAGGGGCGCCAGCAGGAAGTTGCTGCGCAGCGCCGCGGCGGGCGGGGTGGGAGTCACAAGGAGCAGGTGGATGCGGTGTGCGGGCGCGCCTTCCCGCGCCGCGGCCGCCTGGCGCTCCGTGGCCCACCGGGCCAAGCGGCCAATAAAGTCGTCCATCCGCTGGATGGCCAGCCGGCGCAGCTCCCTGAGGCGCGCCGGCGGCACCCAGTCCGCGTAGGCGTCAAGACGAGCCAGGTCGCCCAGCTCGATAACGATCAGGTTCGCGTCCTCGGCCGCGGCCAGGAAGGCCTCCCAGACCGCGTCGTAGTCGGTCCGCCAGGCGAAAGGCCAATCCGGGTCATCCATGAGGGTGTCCCAGCCCACCGCGCCCAGCCCCACCGCGCCGCGGGCGTCCATGGCCAGCAGCACCCCGTGGCGGCGGAACGCGTCGTGCAAGTCCGCGTTGCCGATGGCGGCCGTCTGGCCGCCGGCGGAGCGTACCGCCTCGCCCAAGGCGCCGGGAACCACCCGGTCGGGCAGGTCGGCGTTGCGCGCGCCGAGTTCGGCCAGGCCCAGAAACAGCACCGCGTCGTTCCCCGGATCTTGGCCCGTCAGGCCCGCGTACAGCTCCGCCGCGGTCAGCTCCCGGAAAAGACCCCCGGCGTCGAAGGCCAGCCCGCTCAGGGCGCCGGCCCGGCCCCGCGCACCCGCGCCCAGGCTCACGTGGCTGGCCGGCGCCGCGGCGGACCCGCCCGTACGCGTGTTCATCAGGCCGATCATGCCGCCCCCGGCCACCAGCTGCCGCAGCTGGGGCCAGCCGTCCCCGGTGAAGTCCTCCACCGGCAGGGCATCGACCACCAGCACGATGACTTGCCGGCCTCCCAGCGACGCGGGGCCGCCGGACGCAGGGGCCCCGGCGGCCGCAGCCCGGCCGGCGCCGCCGGCAGGCGCCGGGCCGGGGATGGACGCGGCGTCGGCCCCAAAAAAGGGAAATGCTGCCTGGGCCAGCAGCGACGCTGCCCCAAGCAGCATTCCCAACAGCACCGCGGCCCGGCGCGAGGCCGGGCTCCGCTTCTTGTTACCGGGCGTAGAACTCGACCACCAGGGTCTCATTGACCTTGATGGGGATCTCCTCCCGCTCCGGCATGCGCAGCAGCTTGCCGGAACGGCTCTCGACGTCCACTTCCACATAGGGCACGGTGGGCGGGCCGGCCTCCAGGGTGCTGACCACCATGTCCAGGTTGCGGGATTTCTCCCGCAGACCAACCACCTGGCCGGGCTGCACCTGGTAGGACGGGATGTCCACCTTGCGGCCGTCCACGGTGACGTGGCCGTGGGTGACCAGCTGGCGGGCGGCAGGCAGCGTGGGCGCAAGGCCCATCCGGTACACCATGTTGTCCAACCGGGTTTCCAAAAGCTGCAGCACCAGCACGCCCGTGCGGCCGCGATAGCGTGCCGCCTTGGCGAACAGGTTGCGCAGGTAGGTTTCCGACACGCCGTAGATGGCCTTGAGCTTCTGCTTCTCCATCAGCTGGCGCCCGTACTCCGACAGCTTGCGCCGGGGTGCGCGGCCATGCTGGCCCGGCGGATACGGCCGCTTCAACGCGGGGCACTTGGGCGACCCGCAGATGGGCTCGCCCACCCGCCGGCAGATGCGGTGCTTGGGTCCGATCAGTCTCGCCATTCTCTTCCGATCCTCCAGTATCCACCTGTAATGTTCGCCAGCAGCCACGGGAACATACGGGGACTCACCCTAATAAGGTATACCTTTCCGCGTGGCGCATCAAGAGCTTTTTGCTACCCGGCCAACCCAAACACTTCTTCATATCGCTTGCTGCGGCAAGCAGCGAAGGGAGCTCGCGGGGAACCTGTCCGGCGGCCGCAACCACGGTGTGACCGTGCTCATGGTGGAGCCGAATGCCAAAAAGGCCTTGTCCATCTCCGATCACGCGATTGTAATGGACCTGGGGAGGCAGCGCTTCGAAGGCACCGGGGAAGAGATCCTCCATGACCCCCAAGTGCAGCGGGCCTACCTGGGAGGTTAGAACAACTCGTACAAGGATCTGCTCTGGGCGCCCCTGGGCAGGAGTGGGCAGCTGGGACAAGAAAGATCACAGGCGTTGTGCCCTATTGGGCGGGAACCCTCGGCACAGAGTTGTTCTCCGTGCGAGCCCGTCAGGAGGCAGAGAGTGGCGGTGCCGACCAAGTTCTACCTGGGCGATGTGGTGCAGATGCGCAAGCCCCATCCCTGCGGCAGCGACCAGTGGGAAGTGATGCGCACGGGGATGGATTTCCGCATCCGCTGCCTCGGCTGCGGGCGCGTCGTGATGCTGCCGCGCCGCCGGTTCGAACGGCAAGTGAAGGCCGTCGTCAAGCGCCTCATCGAGGAGGAGCCGCAGCCCTAGCCCGGTTTCGGATCGACGGAAACGCGGATTGCCGGGGCCTGTCCCCGGTGCTATAATACACTGGCGACATTATCCCTGCTCCAGGCCCCTGCGCCTGGGGCCACAGTCCAAAGGGAGGAGGTGAGGCTGCGGTGCGACCGTATGAAGCCATGGTCGTGCTGGAGCCCGGCCTGGGAGAGGAGGCCCTGGAGGCGGCTCTGGACCGCTTCGTCAAAGCGGTCACCGGCCAGGGCGGCGAGGTAACCCACGTCGACCGGTGGGGACGGCGCCGGCTCGCCTATGAGATCGCTGGGCACACCGAGGGCTATTACGTGCTGCTCAAGTTCCAGGGCAACCCGGCGGCGGCCATCGAGCTCGACCGAATCTTGCGCATCACCGACGGGGTGCTGCGGCACCTGATCGTGCGCGAAGTGACCAAGCGCTCGGCTGCGGCGCCGGCGGCTGCTCCGGCGGAGGCCGCGGTGAGCGCGGACGAGGCCGCGGCGGACAGCGGCGCCGGCGACGGCGCCCGGGAAGGGTAAGCATCGACGCCAGGGCGGCGTCCTGGCCGGCTTGCGTGCATGCGGGGGAGGGAACGGTTTGCTGAACCGGGTCATTCTGATCGGCCGGCTGACGGCCGATCCGGAGTTGCGCTACACCCAGCAGGGCGTGGCGGTGACCAACTTTCGCATCGCCGTGGACCGGCCTTTCAGCAACCAGCAGGGCGAACGGGAAACCGATTTCTTTCCCGTGGTCACCTGGCGGAAGCTGGCGGAGACGTGCGCCCACAACTTGAGCAAGGGACGTTTGGTGGCCGTGGAGGGCCGCCTCCAGAACCGCTCCTTTCAGGGCCAGGACGGCGCCACCCGGTGGGTGACCGAGGTGGTGGCCGACAACGTCCGCTTCCTCGATTGGCCGAGGGACGGGCGCCCGGACGCGGCGGAGGAGACCTTTGACGGCCTTGAGGAGGACGACGTTCCCTTCTAGACGGGAGGCAAGCGCATGCGACGCGATAAGAAGCGCAAGAAGAAGGTTTGCGCTTTCTGTGTCGATAAGATCGAGTACGTCGATTACAAGGAAACCGGCCGCCTGCGCCGGTACCTGACCGAGCGGGCCAAGATCCTGCCGCGGCGCATTACGGGCAACTGCGCCCGGCACCAGCGCCAGCTGACCGTGGCCATCAAGCGGGCCCGGCAGGTGGCCTTGCTGCCTTACACCACCGACTAAGAGCCCGCGCGTGCAACAGGGAGGACAAAGGGTGGACTCGCCAGTCCACCCTTTGCTTATCTCCGGCAGCCCTGCTCCGGGAAACTTCCCAGCCCGCAACGGCTTCCATCCCGGCGCGCGTGGCCGGCCCTGAAGGAGAGAGCCGCGCCGGCGCCGAAGTTGCGTAGGAATACGGAGGTGGTGGCGGTGAACCGCGCCGACGGGGCGCGGGCCGAGATTGCCCGCAACCTGCAGGCCGTCGAGCGCCTGAAGGCGGACCTGGCCGCGGGCGTCGCCGCCCTCTACGAAGCCATGTACCGCAACGACGACGCAGAGACCGAGAGCGCCCTGGCGGCGGTGGTCGCCAGCGCCTTCCTGCTCAGCCGGCGGTTGGGCATCTCCTTCGCGGGGCTTGATGCGGCGGTGCTGCGCCGCTTGCGGTCGCTGGCCCAACAGGGTCACGAGGCCGAGCAGTGGTTCGGCGACTGCTCGGCGCTGTTGAAGTACCTGCAGGATGGGGCGGGGTGAGGGGCATGAATCCGGAGCGGCCGTCGCACGGCCACGGCCGGGCGGCGGAAGGCGCCCTGCTGGCCGCCACCACCGTCCTGATGGCTTTGACCGGAGCCTTTTTCCCGCTGCCCCTGTGGCTTGTCACCCCAGCGCCCCTGGCCGCCTTGGCTTACCGCTACGGCTACCGCCTGAGCATCGGCGCGGCGGTCTTGATGGTGGTTCTCGTCGGCTACGTGGAGCAACAGGTGTTCGCGGGCCTGGCCCATGCGTTTCCCGCAGCTTCCCTGCGGTATTCGCTGCTGGGGATGATGGTGGTGCCCGTCACCCTCGGCCTGATCGGGCTCGTCATCGGCGGGGCGTGGCGGGAAGGCGCCGCTGCAGGCCAGACGCTTTTGCTGGCGGTGCTGGCCGCGCTGTTGCCGGGCGTGGCGCTGTGGCTGGGGGTACGCCTCGTCCAAGGGGTCGACTTGGTCACGGTTTTTGTTGACAACTGGCTGCAGCTGGCCCGGGCCATGGCCGACCAGGCGGCCGCGGGCGGCCTGCCGCCAGAAGCCGTGGAGAGCCTGCGGCTGATGGTCGACGACACCGAGCGGGGCTTCGCCCTCATGCGGCCTTTTCTGCCCGGTTTCGCCGTGGTGATGGCGTGCCTGACCGCATCCCTCAACCTGGCGCTGGCCCGGGTGCTCCTGGTGCGGATGGGGGAGCAGCCGGCGTGGTTGCCGCCCTTCGCCCGCTGGCGGTTTCCGTGGCCCATGGCGCTGGGGTTCATCGCCGGTCACGGGCTGCTCCTGGTGGGGGCCGCCACCGGCAACGACGGGGTGGCCATCGTCGGCGACAACCTGCGGCTCATGTTCCACCTGCTGTTCGCCGTCCAGGGGCTGGCGATCGGCTGGTACTGGCTGGAAGTGTGGGGCCTAGCCCCGTTGTGGCGGGTGTTGCTCCTGGCGGCCGTGCTGGTGTGGCTGCCGGCGGTGGCCGCTTGGGTCGGTGTACTGGATACTTGGTTCAACTTCCGCCGGCTCCCCGCCCACGACGATGGGGCGGCTGCCGGCGACCGCGGGGACGGGCCCCGGGTGCGGTAGCCCGGAGGCGCAGGTTTGGGGGTTACGGATCCATGAAGGTGATCTTGCTGCAAGACGTCAAGGGCGTGGGCAAGAAGAACGATATCATCGACGTGGCGGAAGGCTACGCCCGCAACTTCTTGATTCCCCGGGGCCTGGCCGCCGAAGCCAGCGCCGCCAACCTGCGGCAGCGGGAGGAGGTCCTCGCGGCCGCGAGCCGCAAGCGCCAGCGGGAAGAGGAGCAGGCGCGCGCGACGGCCCAAAAGCTCCAAGGCCGCCAGCTGGTGATCCGGGCGCGAGCGGGGGAAGCCGGCCGCCTGTTTGGCTCCGTCACCAGCGCGGACATCGCGGAGGAGCTCGAGCGCCAGTGGGGCGTAGCTGTCGACAAGCGCCGCATCGAGCTGGAGGAGCCCATCAAAGCCGTGGGCACCTACCAGATTCCCGTAAAGCTGCACCCCGGCGTGCAGGCCACGCTGGCAGTCCAAGTGGTAGGAGAGGCCTGATGACGTTGTGGAAGCGGCCGCGCCCCGAGGCGCCGGCCGCGCCGCCAGAATTGATGCGCCGGGTCGGCGAGGAGGCGGTGCGCCGCCGCATCCAGGCCCTGTGGGACCTGCTGGCCCGCATCCACGGCCCAAACCGGCTGGTGCTCAAGGCGGGCAAGCTCAACGCGCTCCAGGACATGCGCGCCGAAGACCCCGGTCGCCAACTGGTGGCCCTGCAGCGGCTGGTGCACGAGGACCCCACCATCGATCAGCCGCCGGCCCCCGATCAGTATCACGGCGCCCTGGACGAGCTGGAGGACGCGGTGGCGGACCTGTTGGCCCGGCGCCAGCTGGAGGCGCAAATCGAGCAGCGGGTGGCGGAGCGCATGCAGTCCCGCCACGAGGAGTACCTCAACGAGCTGCGGCTGCAGGTGCTCAAGGAGGAAAGCGGGCCCGACAACGCCCACACGCTGCGCAAGTTTGCACAGCTAGAGAAGCTGGAGCAGCGCCGCCTATCCCGCTCGGTGGCGGAGGCGTTGCGCCCCCGCCGGCTGGACGAGGTGGTGGGGCAGGAGCGGGCCATCGAAGCCCTGATGGCCCGGGTGTGCTCGCCCTTTCCGTCCCACGTGATCCTGTACGGGCCGCCCGGTGTGGGCAAGACGACCGTGGCCCGGCTGGTGCTGGAGGAAGCCAAGCGGCGGGCCTATACGCCCTTCGCGGAGGACGCGCCTTTTGTAGAGGTCAACGGCGCCACGCTGCGGTGGGATCCCCGGGAAGTGAGCAACCCGCTGTTGGGGTCGGTGCACGATCCCATCTATCAAGGCGCCCGGCGGGAGCTGGCCGACAGCGCGGTGCCCGAGCCCAAGCCGGGCCTGGTGACGGAAGCCCACGGCGGGGTGCTCTTCATCGACGAGATCGGCGAGATGGACCCGCTGCTGCAGAGCAAGCTGCTCAAGGTGCTGGAGGACAAGCGGGTGTATTTCGACTCCGCCTACTACGATCCCGACGATCCCAAGGTACCCCGCTACATCCGCAAGCTGTTCGAGGAAGGGGCGCCGGCGGACTTTATCCTCATCGGCGCCACCACGCGCTCTCCCGAAGAGATCAACCCGGCGCTGCGCTCCCGGTGCGCCGAGGTGTTTTTTGACCCTTTGTCGGAGGAACAGGTGCGGCAAATCGTCATTCAGGCCGCGGCGCGCTTGGGCGTGGAGCTGGATGAGGACGTGCCGGCCCGCATCAGCCGCTACACCGCGGAAGGCCGCACCGCCGTCCGCCTGCTGGCCGACGCCTACAGCCTCAGCCTGCACCGTTCCGGCGGCGAGCAGCCTGTGCGCATCCGCGCCGCCGACGTGACCCATGTGGCGCAGCTGAGCCGCCTCTCGTCTGTGGCGCCGGCCCGCTCCGCCCCCGGGGCCGAGGTGGGCCGGGCGCTGGCCTTGGGCGTCAGCCGCTACGTGGGCTCGGTGGTGGAGATCGAAGCCGTCGCGTTTCCCGCGCGGGAGCCCGGCAAAGGGCGCGTCCGGTTCAACGAAACCGCGGGGAGCATGTACAAGGACTCGGTGTTCAACGTCGCCTCGGTGCTGCGCAAGGTGGCGGGGATCGATCTGTCCGACTGGGACGTGCACGTGAACGTCGTCGGCGGCGGCCGGATCGACGGGCCGTCGGCGGGCGCCGCGATCTTCGTGGCGGTCCTGAGCGCCATCCAGGAGCGGCCGGTGCGCCAGGACACCGCCCTCACGGGCGAGGTGTCCATCCAGGGGCTCATTCGCCCCGTGGGCGGGGTTTATGAGAAGCTGCACGGGGCGCGCCGGGCGGGGATCGCGCGGGTGCTGATCCCGGCGGAGAACGCCGCGGACTTGCCGGGCGAGGTGGCTGGACTGGAGGTGGTGGCCGTGGCCACCGTGGAAGAGATCTTGCCGCACGTCTTCGCGGCGGGGGACGGGTCGAGGTCCGATGGGGCGTGAATTGTCGGGCGAAACGGTCGTAGTGGGCATCATCGGTTGGCCGGTGGCCCACTCCCTCTCGCCGCAGATGCACAACCGGGCCTTCGCGCACCTGGACATGAACTGGGTGTACGTGCCGTTCCCCGTCCAGCCGGCCGATGTAGAAACCGCTGTGGCCGGCTTGCGGGCCGTTGGGGTGCGCGGGTTCAACGTGACTGTCCCCCACAAGACGGCCGTCATCCCGTACCTGGACCGGCTGACGCCGGCCGCCGCCACCATCGGCGCCGTCAACACCGTGATCAACCAAGACGGCTATCTCGTGGGCGACAATACCGACGGCATCGGTTTCGTGCGCAGCCTGCGGGAAGAAGCCGCGTTTGATCCCGCGGGCAGCCGCGTATGTATTTTGGGAGCCGGGGGCGCAGCCCGCGCGGTGGCTTTTGCCCTGGCGGAAGCCGGCGCGGTGCGGGTGGCCATCGCCAACCGCACCGTGGCCCGGGCGGAGGAGCTCGCGGCCGCGGTCGCGCGCCAAGGGGTGCAGACCGCCGCCCTGCCGCTGGACGGGCCGGAGCTGGCGGAGGAGCTGGCCGGCGCGGACCTGTTGGTGCAGACGACGCCCGCGGGCCTCAAGGGCGGCGGCGATGATCGGCTGCCCGTGCGGGAGGACTGGCTGCGCCCGCCTCTGATCGTGTGCGACATCGTGTACAACCCGCCCATCACGCCGCTATTGGCTGCGGCGCGGCGCCGGGGCCTGCGGATCGTGCCGGGGTGGGGGATGCTTTTGTACCAGGGAACGGCGGCCTTTGAACGCTGGACCGGCAGGCCGCCGCCGGTGGCCGTCATGCGACAAGCCTTGCTGGAAGCATTGCAGATCGGACGCTGAACTGGAGGAGGTATACACCGGCATGTCGGACAACCACATCGGCGAGCTACACCCCGGCCAGCGGGTACTCCTGGGGCCCGGCCCGAGCGAGCTGGACCCGCGCGTCCTGCGGGCCATGGCCACCCCTGTCATCGGCCACCTGGATCCCGATTTTCTTTCCATCATGAACGACACGCGCGATCTGATCCGGTCCGCCTTTTCCACCAAGAACCACCTGACCCTGGCCATGTCGGGCACGGGCAGCGCCGGGATGGAAACCTGCCTGGTCAACCTGCTGGAGCCGGGCGACAAGGCCGTGGTGTGCGTGAACGGCGCCTTCGGCCAGCGCATGGTGGACATCGTGGAGCGCACCGGGGCGCAAGCCCTAGTGGTCCAGGCGCCCTGGGGCCGCATCATCGACCCGGCCGACGTGGAGGCGGCGCTGAAGCAGGGCGGCGTCAAGCTGGTGGCCCTGGTGCACGTGGAGACGTCCACCGGGGTCATGCAGCCGGTGGAGGAGATCGCCCGCCTCGCCCGCGCCTACGATGCGCTGGTGGTGCTGGACGCGGTGTCGTCGCTGGGCGGCGCGCCCGTGCTGGTGGACGACTGGCAGGTGGACGCGGCCTACAGCGGCTCCCAAAAGTGCATCAGCGCGCCGCCGGGTCTGGCGCCCGTCACCATGAACGAGCGGGCCCGGGCGGCCATCGGGCGCCGGCGCACCAAGGTGCAGAGCTGGTACTTGGACCTGACCATGATCGAGCACTATTGGGGCGAAGCCCGGGCGTACCACCACACGGCGCCCATTTCCAACGTCTATGCCCTGCGGGAGGCGCTCCGCATCGCCGCGGCCGAGGGGTGGCCCAACCGCTGGGAGCGGCACCGCCGCCTGGGGCGGGCCCTGCAGGCGGGGCTTGAGGCCATGGGCCTGTCCCTCATCGCGGAGGAGCGGTACCGGGCGCCCATGGTCACGGCGGTGCGGGTGCCCGACGGCGTTGACGAGCTTAAGGTCCGCAAGCAGCTGCTGGCCGACTACGGCCTGGAGATCGCCGGGGGCCTGGGCGAGTTCAAAGGCCGCGCGTGGCGCATCGGGCTGATGGGCCATTCGTGCCAGTGGAAAAACGTCGTCCTGTGCCTGACGGCCTTGAGCAGCGCCCTGCGGGCGCAAGGATACAAGGCTTCGACGGACGCCGCGCTGGCTGCGGCGGAGGCGGCGCGCACCCAGTAGCGCGGGCGGTCCGGCGGAGGGCATATAAACTAGTCGAGGCGCCCTTGGCGCGGTTCATCGCACCGCGGTCAGTCAACGGCCGCCAGCGCCTACGCCGAGCGAGTTCCGCCGGCTCGGCACGACAGCTCGCGGATCCGATCCGGTTGGGGGGTAGCCGGTGCGCAAACTGAGGGTAGGGGTCATTTTCGGCGGCCGCTCGGGCGAGCATGAAGTGTCGCTCATGTCGGCCCAAAACATCATAGCCGCCCTGGACCGGGAGAAGTACGAGGTCATTCCCATCGGCATCACCCGGGACGGGCAGTGGATCGCGTCGGGCGATCCGTTGCGGGCGCTCCTGGAAGGCAATCCTCGCCTGGCGGCGCCCGCGGCCTTTCTGCCCCAGCCCGGCGCGCCGGCGCTGGTGCCCCTCGCGCCTTTAGGCGACGCCGAGCATCCGGAGCCGGAGCAGGCGCCGCCGCAGGCGCCGGCTACAGGGCAGCCGGGACCCTTTCGCGAGCCGGAACGGGGCGGCCAACCGCAATCCTTGAGCGGCGCGGGGCTGGGCGACATCGACGTGTTCTTCCCCGTCCTGCACGGCCCTTACGGGGAGGACGGCACCATCCAGGGCCTGCTGGAGCTGGCGGGAGTCCCGTACGTGGGAGCGGGCGTGGCCGCCTCGGCGGTGGGCATGGACAAAGCCCTCATGAAGGCGGTCTTCCGGGCGGCGGGCTTGCCCGTGGTGGACCATCTGGTGGTCACCGCCCACCAGTGGCGCACCCAAGCCGACCTGGTGCGCTCCCGCATCCAAGAGCAGCTTGGGTTTCCGTGCTTCGTCAAGCCGGCCAACCTGGGCTCCAGCGTCGGCGTCAGCCGCGTGGCAAAACCCGCAGAACTGGACGAGGCGCTGGCCCTGGCGCTGCGCTATGATCTGAAAGTGCTGGTGGAGCGGGCGGCGCTGGGCTGCCGGGAAGTGGAGGTCAGCGTGCTCGGCAACGAGGAGCCCCAGGCGTCCATCCCGGGGGAAATCGTGCCGGCGGCGGAGTTCTACGACTACCGGTCCAAGTATTTCGACGACCGCTCGGAGTTGATCATCCCGGCCCGCATCAGCGACGCCGCCGCCGCCCGGGTGCGGGCCTTGGCCATTGCGGCGTTCCAGGCCATCGACGGGGCGGGACTGGCGCGGGTCGACTTCTTTGTCCACAAGGAAACCGAAGAAATCTGGGTGAACGAGATCAACACCATGCCCGGGTTCACCCGGATCAGCATGTACCCCAAGCTGTGGGAGGCCTCGGGCCTGCCGTACCCGCAGCTGATCGACCGCTTGATCGAGCTGGCCCTGGAGCGACACGCCCAGCGCTCTCGGCTGGAAACGCGGCCGCCCGTGGAGATCCGCGATCCCGCGAACGACGCTCCGGCCCCGCCCGGTGCCGGCTGAGAGGGGGGAGCGGCGTGCCGTTCCGCTGGCGCTGGGCGGTGATTGCAGCCGGGTTCGGGGTATGGGCTTGGTGGGGCTGGTGGCGCTTGGCGGCCGCCGCCGTGCCGGCCTACGGCCCGGTGGCCCACCATGCGGCGGCCCTGCAGCGGGAAGCCGCCGCCCACCTGCTTTTTGGAGCCTTGCTGCTGCTCGCGTGCGGCTTGGAGCTGATCCGCGGGCGGCGCGGGCCACGCCGCGGCCCGTTTTCCCGGTCGCCGTCGACAGCCTCGACGACGCCCCGTTCGGGAGGAATCCGGCTTCCCGGGGCCGAAACGCGCGTCCGCACCTCCGGGAGGTGACACGGTCCATGGCCATGGAGGGTATCCGCCTGGACGACGGCGGTTCCAGACGGAACTGGCCGCTCATGGTGCCGCGCGCCCTCTTGGAAGCTTACCAGCCGCTGATCGGTCCTACCGCCACCGTTCTTTGGCTCAATCT
The DNA here is from genome assembly GCA_036562195.1 of Limnochordales bacterium. Taxonomy (GTDB): domain Bacteria; phylum Bacillota; class Limnochordia; order Limnochordales; family ZCTH02-B6; genus ZCTH02-B6. Next base: position 6,819 of record DATCKT010000293.1, on the reverse strand, counting down.
TTACAACATGACCGAGGAGACCGGCCCGCCCCGCCGGGGCGCGGCCAACGGCCGCTCGCCCGGCGCCGGTTTGCTGGAAGAGCTCGCCCGCCGGATGGGGGTCTCCACGACCGACGTCCAGCGGGCGTGGGCCGCGCTGGAAGGTGCGGGGCTGCTGCGGCGGGCGCCGGGCGGGTGGGTGTTGGCCTGGCCCGCGGCGGCCGGTGTGGACGAGGCTGAGCTGGCCGTGGCCGCTGCGGGCGACGCCGCGGTGATGACGGGCGCCGGCGGGTTCGGGGCGCCGCGGGCGCACGCGCCGTCGCTTGAGGCGCCGTCGTTCCCGTCGTACCCCGGGGCGATGGAGCCGGCTTGGGAGGTCGGATCGCCGGCAGCGCCCGCCTACCTGGACGACGAGGCGGGTGGGAGCACCGGGCAGGCCCCCGGGCTCGCGTCGCCGGCGGCGGCTGCGCCGCCGTCCGTCCCGGCGGGAGGCGGCGGGATGGCCGCTGCGGCGCCGGCGGTGCCTGGAGGCGCCGCGGCCAGCGGGCAGGCGCCGGCCGGCGGCACCGGAGGGGCACCGGCTGCGTCCAGCCGCAAGGAATCTCTGGAAGCGGCGCTGGGCGCGGTGGTGGCCTTCTACCACCAGCGCATCGGATTGCTCGGGCCGTCCCAGTTTGAGCGGCTGCGTTTCTGGGTGGAAGAGCAGGGCATGTCCCCCGAAGTGGTCGCGCTGGCCATCGAGGAGACGGTCCAGTCGGCCCGCACGCCGCGCATGAACTACCTGGAGGGCATCCTGCGCAACTGGTACAACGAGGGCATCCGCTGCCTGGAAGACCTGCAGCGGACCCAGCGGGCGCGGGCCATCCGCCCGGCCGCGCCGGTGGAAGGCGCGCCCAACGCGGGCGCCTACCGGCCGGTGGACGCGGAAGCGGTGCGGCGGTGGAAGGAGATGTTCGCGGATGAGTATGACGGCTGAGGCGCGCCGGCACGGGCTTTTGGCCGATGTGGAAGCCGAGCGACGCGTCATCGGCATCCTGCTAAAGCACCCGGAAACCATCGACACCGTTGTCGACCGGCTGCGGGTGGAGCACTTCTCCGATCCGGCCCACCGCCAGATCTACGAGGCCGTCCTTGATCTGTACAATCGCGGCGGGCGGGTTTCCTATACGCAGGTGTACAACCGCCTGCGCAAGATCGCGGGCGTCCCGTGGAATGACATCCTGATCGCCATCACCCAGTCCTTCGTCAGCCAGGCGGAGCTTGGGCCGAGCCTGGATTCGCTGGATGAGCGGCTGGCCCGCCGGCGGCTGTTGAGCGCGGCCGAGGAGATCCAGCAGCTGGTGCTGAACGAGCACGACGAGCCGCTGGAGCGGCTGCAGGCCCGGGCGCAGGAGCTCATCTTCCAGGCCACGGCCAAGACGGGCGGCGGCAACGACGTCAAGGACCTCATCGAGGTTCTGCGCAAATGCTACGTGGAGCTCTTAGAGCGGCGCGAGGGCAAGAAGCCGGCGGGGCTGCTGGTCAAGTACCCATCCATTGACCTGGTCACCACGGGTTTCAAGGCCGGAGACTTGATCATCCTGGCCGCGCGCCCGTCCATGGGCAAGACGTCCCTCGCGCTCAACTGGGCGGTGAACGTGGCCAAGTCCCGGCAGCGCACGCCGGTGCTCATTTTCAGCCTGGAGATGGACGACGTCCAGATCGGCGACCGGCTGGTCATCAGCGAGCTGTTCCGGTACAAGGCCGAGCCCGGCGCGGAGGTTACGGCCCGCGACTACATGACGCGCCTCGACGACGAGCAGCTGGCCCGCACCACGTCCATCTTCAACGAGCTGTACCAGCTGCCCATCAAGATCGTGGACCGCCGGGGCCTCACCGTGAGCGAGATCCGGGCCAAGGCCCGCAAGGTGAAGGCCGAAGAGCCCAACCTGGGCCTGATCATCATCGACTACCTGCAGCTGATCAAGCCGCCGGCCAACACCAACAAAAACTGGGCGCTGGTGGTGGGCGACATCGTGCGGGAGATCCGGGACTTGGCGGGCGAGCTGAACGTGCCCATCATCCTTTTGTCCCAGCTCAATCGCAGCGTCGAGTCCCGGGACAACAAGCGGCCCGTCATGAGCGACCTGCGGGACAGCGGCAACATCGAGGAGTTCGCCGACGTGGTGATCTTCCTCTACCGGGACGATTACTACTACCCCGAGCGGGCCCGGGAGCAGGGCACCGAAGGGCTGGTGGAGGTCATCTTCGCCAAGCAGCGCAAGGGCGAAACCCGCACCGTGCAGTTGCGGTTCATCAAGGAGTACACCCGCTTCATCGACGTGCACGAGGTGTGACGGCCGCGCGCGGCGACGATGCGGGCCAGCCGCCGGCCGGCGACGGTGGAGAAGGGCAATAGGGCAGAGCTATAGGGCCGAGGCGAGATGGACTTGTTCGAAGACATGGAACGCCTGAAGCTGCGTTTTCTCACCGCCTTTGAGGGGCTCGCGCGGCGGGGCGTCATCAGCGAGGACGATCTGGCGGAAATCTTTGATCTCGTGGACCGGCTGGATGAGCTGTCCGAGGAGGAAATCCGGAACCGGCTGGGCCGGTTCATCCCGGGGGATGAGGATGCCGCCGCTCCGTGACGAACGGGTCAAGGCGCTGGTGATGTTGGCAATTCTTTACGGCCTGGTCGCATTTTCGCCCACCTGGGCGATCCGGGGCGTCACCGTGGTGGACGGGGGCCAAATCGTGCATGCGGAGGCGTTCCGCGGCACCGTCGCAGACGCTCTGGAGCAGCTGCGGGTGCCCATCGGCGAGGGCGACCGCATCGCACCGGGGCCTGATGCTCCGTTGCTGCCCGGCATGACGGTGGCCATCGAGCGGTCCGTCCCCGCCGTCATCGCCGTCGACGGCCGGAAACTGGAGCTGCGCCTCATCGCTTCCACGGTGGGCGACTATCTGCGGCAGGCCGGTGTGGAGCTGGGTCCTTTGGACCGGGTCGTTCCCGATGTGGGTGAGCCGGTGCGGCCCGGGATGGAGATCCGGGTGACCCGCGTCCGGATCGATGAGGTGGTGCGGCGGGTGGAGATCCCCTACGAAACGCGGCGCTGGGCCGAGCCTCGGTGGCCGCGGGGCCGCGTGGGCCTTTTGCGGGCCGGCAAGCCGGGCGTGGAGGAACGGCGCTACCGGCAAGTTTACGAGGACGGGGCCCTCGTGGATGAAACCCTGATCTCCAGCACCGTGGTGGAAGAGCCCGTCGCGGAGATCGTCGGCGTCGGCACCCGGGAGCTGGTGCGGGTCCTCAACACGCCCGCCGGGCCCATCCAGTACAGGGACGTGCTGGAGATGGAGGCCACCGCGTACTATCCGGGGCCGGAGAGCACCGGCCGCTGGGCCGACGGCCGGACGGCCACCGGGCTGCCGGCGGGCCACGGCGTGGTGGCCGTGGACCCCGCCGTGATCCCCTTGGGCACCCGGGTCTACATCCCCGGCTACGGCATCGCCGTGGCGGCCGACGTGGGCTCGGCCATCCGCGGCCACCGCATCGACCTGGCTTTCGACACGTACCGGGAGGCGCTCCACTACGGCCGCCGCGTCGTGCAGGTGTACATCCTCGTTGAGTGAGCACGGGCCCCACCGTCCACCGGCTCCGGACGCCGCGCGCGGCAGCGGCGCGTCCCAAGATTCGCAGCGGCCGGCCATTGACCCACACCGCCTGGCCACACCGTCGGGCGTCGCCGCCGTGCTGAGTCGCTACGGCCTGTCGCCCCGCAAGGGGCTGGGCCAGAATTTCCTCGTCGATCGGCACATCGTGGCCAAGATCCTGGACGCGGCGCAGTTGAGCCCCCGGGACACGGTGCTCGAGATCGGCCCGGGGTTGGGCGTGCTCACCTGGGAGCTCGCGCAGCGCGTCCAGGCGGTGGTGGCCGTGGAGCTGGACGCGGGGCTTGTGCGCTGGCTCCAGGATCTGTTCGCCCGTCATCCCCACGTGCATCTGGTGCACGGCGACGCGCTGAGTGTGGACCTCGCGGCGCTGTTGGCCGAGCATCCCCCCGGACCGGGGGGCAGCGCCAAGGTGCTGGCCAACCTGCCCTACTACATCACCAGCCCCCTTCTCATGCGCCTGCTGGAGGAAACCCTTCCTTTGTCCATGCTGGTCGTCATGGTGCAAAAGGAAGTGGCCCAGCGGCTGGCGGCCCGGCCGGGGACCAAGGACTACGGCGCGCTCTCCGTCGCCGTGCAGCTGCGCTCCACGGTGGAAGTGGTGACCACGGTGCCCCCGGGCGTGTTTTTCCCGCCCCCCGAGGTGGAGTCGGCCGTGGTGCGGCTCGCCTTGCGGCCGCTGCCGGCCGAGGCTGGGGACGGGAGGTTTCTGCACGCAGTGGTACGCGCCGCCTTCGGCCAGCGGCGCAAGACGCTGCGCAACGCGTTGCAAGGCGCCGCGGGGCCGTGGGACAAGGCCGCCGTCCCCGCCGCCCTCGCGGCCGCCGGGATCGACGGGAGCCGGCGGGGCGAAACGCTCAGTGTGGAAGAGTTCGTTCGCCTGGCCGCCGCTCTCCAACAGGCAAGTGCCGGTTAGCGGCTGCCAGCCCGCTGAACACCGGCGACGGCTCAATACTCTCGGCTGCCCGCCGCGGCAGCCGTTGCCGCGGTACCTCTAATTGCCAATCGTGTCTAGCAGGCCTTTATTGTGAACGCCTTTCGCGAAATGATATACTGTATCGCGAAAGGTGGCAGGGTTGATGGAATTTGTTAGTCCGTCGAAGGGTCGCATGTCCTTTGACGAGGTCTTCGCCGACATGATGGCCTTCGTGGACGAGGCGCCCGACGCCCGGTACAAGGTCATCGTAGGGTCCGACTCTCAGTTTGGCGAGGAAACCTGCTTCGTGACGGCCATCATCATCCACCGCGAGGGCAAGGGCGCCCGCTACTATTACACCCGCGAGCGGCAGCGGGTCGACCGGTCGCTGCGGCAGCGCATCTTCTACGAAACGGCCCGCAGCCTCGGGGTGGCCAGCCTCATCGCCGAGCGCATGGCCGAGAACGGCCATGCGGACATGAACGTGGAGATCCACTTGGATGTGGGCGAAAACGGGCAGACCCGCGACCTGATCCGGGAAGTGGTGGGCATGGTCGTGGGCTCCGGCTTCGACGCCCGCATCAAGCCCGAGTCCTACGGCGCGATGACGGTGGCCGACAAGTACACCAAGTAACGGGGCGACGCGCCCCATCCCGTTCTCTCCCGGGTGCCGGCGGGCGCTGGCGCCCCAGGCGTGCCGCTCCCTGCCCCGGCGGACCAGCGCCGGCGAACCGCATTTCCTTTCTTCTTGGCACATGCGCGACTGCACAAGCGGCCTTTCCCGGTTGGGCGCCGCCGCGGGCACGGCCTTGCCGCCCATACGGCCTTTGCCGCCCTTGGCGGTGTCCAGCGGCCGCACACCCGTGGCCGCCCGCCATACAATACAGTGACCGTCGCGCCCCGGCCGCCGAGGCCGGGGCTGTTTTCCAGGGGCTGTTTTCCCCTGATCAGGGGTGGGAGGCGCAGGCCGGTGGCCCACACCGTCCGGGTGATCGTGAACGGGGTCGAGCTCGACCCCTCCCCGCGCCTGTGGGAGCGCCACGGACGGGTCTACGTTCCCGTCCGCCAGATCGTGCAGCGGCTGGGGGCGCAGGTGCGGCTGGAGACGGCGGCCGCCTGCGCCGCCTTCGATTCCCGCTCCGGTCGGACGGCCATCATCGGGGGGTTCCGGCCGGCGGCCGAGGGACCCCTCATCGCGCCGGTGGAGCGGGTGGCGGCCGCCGGCGGCGCGCGCTTCCTATGGGAGCCCGACCTGAACACCCTCATCATCCAGCGCCCGGAGGCGGCCCTCTCGGGCCGGCGGATCGCCCTGGACCCGGGCCACGGCGGGCCCGACCCCGGCTACGCCCGGGCCGGTGGGCCGGTGGAGAAGGACTGCAATCTCGCGGTAGCCCGCTGGCTGCACGCGCTGCTGGGCCTGGCCGGGGCGCGGCCCGTCTTGACCCGCACCCACGACCGCCGGCGCGCGCCCGCGCGCGTGCGGCGAACCGGCGGGCGGGGCAACGGCCAGGTGGCGGCGCTCGTCTCCATTCACCACAATAGCCACTGGGACGCCGCCCTGTGTGGCTGCGAGACCTACTTCTACCACAGCGCCGCGGGTCAGCGGCTCGCCCACTGCCTCCAGGAGGAGGCGGCCGCCGGGCTGGGCGTGGCCGACCGGGGCGTGCGGGAAGCGGCCTTCGATGAGCTGCGCCACTGCTCTGTGCCCGCGGCCCTCTGCAAGCTGGCCTTCCTCAGCAACCCCGCCGAAGCGGCCATGGCCGCGGCGCCGGGCTACGGGCTGCGGGCGGCCTTGGGCTTGTTCCGCGGCTTGCGGCGGTTCTTTGAGCAGGACCTCCCCGTGTAGGGCACTGCCGCCGAGGTGCTCGCCCGGGACAGCTTCCATCCGGCCTATACGCGCCCTCAAGACGGCTGACAAATCGCCCCGCTTGGATGGCCTCCTCCGCTGGTGGAGGGCCACGCTGAAGGTCCCCGAGCTCGAGCGAGAAAAAATCTCGCGTCCCCCCTTGACTGGGCGCGTTGAAGCCAAGACCTGTAGGTTTCCGTCCGAGATCGGCTTGCTGCTGGTGATGCGGAGCTTGCTGGTCAGCTCAAAATCGCCATGGGTTGACCACGTCAAACCCTCCTCGGGGCTGCGCTCCTCTCTCCGGTCAACACGGGTCTCGGTGTAGGTAATGTGGCCAAGCAGCCCGCCGGTATGGTACCGGACCATCACGGTGGCATAGGCTTGGGGCTTCGCCATCTCTTGCAGCCAGCCACTTCCCACCTGAACGAGG
>DATCKT010000292.1:0-12612 GCA_036562195.1 Limnochordales bacterium | reverse complement strand
GCCTTGGACAGTGAAAAACTGAATATAAAGTACACCAACGCGCAAAACAGGTAAAGCTCAGCGTGCCGGCCCAGCCACGCCGGCAAGGCACGGGCGCGGCGGGAGGAAAAAAGGGCCATCCCACCGCCGGGATGGCCCGTGAGCGAAAGAAATGCACGGGGTCGCGGTTCAAAAACGCGGAGTCTCGTGGGCGGCCATGGCCGGCTCCTTGATCTTGCGCAAGGAGTCGTCGACGCCGAAGGCCACGTGCACGTCGGCCTTGTAGCGGGTGACCCGGCCGTCTTCTACCACGGCGGTCAAGTTGAGCACCTCGACGCCGGTGATGTGCTGCACCGTCTTGGCCGCGGCCTCCACGGCATGGTTCACGGCGTCTTCCCAGCTCTCGGTGGACTCGCCGATGAGCTCAATGACGCTGGCCACTTTGAAGTCTCCCACCGGGGCTCACCTCCCGTCGTAGGATGTCCGGGGGCGCCCCGACCCAAACGTGCCGGGCGGTTGGATGAGCCGCCCGTTCGAGGCGTTTTGCAGGCCCGGGCAGCCGGGCGACCCGACAAAAAGAAAGACGGCCGAAAGGCCGTACTTGGTGGCACCGGACCAGGAGGAGGAGAGGCGCCGGCGGCTTTCGACCGTCACTTCACCGTATTCCGCGCCGCAGGTCCCGGAGCTAGGAACCGGTTCCCCATCGATCACGTACCCCGGCGCCGCTCCCGCCGCCCAGGCCCCGTTGCGGGCAGGGTCACGCTTCCTCTTTCACGAGGCGGTACATGGGCACGGAAAAGTCCACCGCCCGCTTGATTTGGCCAAAGCCCGTATCCCGGACGCGGCTGCGGAACTCGCGCGCCTCCTCTTCGGTCTGGAAGCCGAAGAAATGGCGGTTGCCATTCAGGTACTCGACGCGCACGACCCATATCTGCTCGCCGGTGCGTTCGGCAGGGAAGGCCATGTGGACGACACCTCCATAACCGGTATTGTTGCTCGCGGGCCGCACGACCGACAGGCCGCGCGCCGATCCCGGAAACCCGCAATCCGGCCGGCGAAAACCCGCGCCTGGGAAACCGTGCCGGCTTCCGCCGCGCCCGCACACAAAGATACCTGCACGCGCGCCGCACGTGCAGGCATCCCGCAACCTTCGCCGCTGTGGGGCGCTGCCTTACGAGTGGGTCTCGACGTACCGCGCGACGGCCCGGCGCAGGTTGTCGGCCCAGACTTCCGCCAAGCCCTGGGGCGTGCTGCGCTGGTAGCGGGCGTGGGCCTCATCCACGGTGACGATGACGTGCGGCCCGAGCTGCAGGAACACCTGGCCGTCCGCCTCGGTCACATGTACCAGGCCGGGCGACAGATCCTCGCCGAGGGCTTCCACCGCTTCCCGCAGCCGCTGGTACACCAGGTGCTGCCGCTCCAGGGCCGACATGCCGCCGAGTCCGTAGCGCACCCGCAGCACCAGCACGCCCGCGAAGATCACGTCCCACGCCTCTTCGGGTTCCTCCGCGGTCTGGGCGGCGGCGACCGCCGGCCACACGAAGGTCGAGATCAGGGTGACGAGCAACGCGCAAGCGATCCACCGGGATAGCTTCATGGCGTCATCCTCCTCATGGGCGATCCGGGTCAGAGGCGGTCGACCGCAACAACCCACCGGGCCGCGGTCCGGAACCTAACTTTCACTTTCGTTGGCAAGAACGGCGAATCCTCCCAGCACCATTGTGCCACTACGGCGGTAGCAGGCGCAACAGGGTCGACCGCCGGTACTGGTCGGCCCGCCACTGCTGCTCCACCAACCGGCCGGCGACCCAGGCCTCGGCCTGGTCGGTGTAGTGGGGGCTCAGGCGGTGGCCCGAGTTGCCCGGCAGCAAGATGTCCCAGCCCCGGCCGGCGGCCAGGTCGACCACGGTCCGCCACCCGGCGCCGGAGGTAACGCGGCCCGTGGCGTTGTCGAAGCCCATCGCGCCCGGCGTCGCGGCGCTGCCGCCCATGGGCCAGTCGCCCACGTTGAAGAGCAGCCCCAGCAACGGCACCGGGCCCGCCACCGGGTGGGAGGCCGTCAGCCGGTGCCAGCGGCCCCACTGCCAGCGCGCGGGCTCGCTGCCCTGCAGCGCCACGCCGGCCCGTACCGCGTCCCGGAACGCGGCCAACGCGACCCGCTGCTGCTCGCTGGCGGGCATCCTGGCGAACAGGTGCTCTACCACGCCGTTTCCTCTCAAGTCGAAGCCTAGGCCGCCGTCCACGATGGTGCGGCGCAGCTCCCGCTGCCAAAGGTGCCAGACCAGGGGGGCGGCCGCCTCCGGGTCTTCCACGAAATTCCACTCGGTGAGCAGGGACAGGGCCTCCCGTTCGGCGCTGCTCAGGTTCTGGGGTCCGCCGGTCACTCGGACGGCCGTCTGCAGCGCTTCCAGCAGCACCGGCAGCGTCTCCCGGGCGTGAGTGTTGAGCATGTCCAGCTGGAGCGCCTGCATGTCCGCCACGGTGACGTCCGCGGCCTCCGCCAGCACCTCCCGGATGCGCCATGCGCGCCATGGGTAGAAGTTGTCGCCGATGTAATGGGGGTAGCCGTCCCCGGCCGGGCGGTTGTTGGCCGCGACGATGAAGCCTTCCGGCGGGTTGTAGCTGCGGGGCAGCTCGTTTTTGGGGATGGTGCCCAGCCAGTCGTGCTCGCCGGTCCACGCCGGGCGCGGCACGCGGCCGTCGCCGGCGGGGCGGATGGGGAGGAGGCCGGAGGCCTTGTAGCCGATGTTGCCCGCCGCGTCGGCGTACAAGAAGCTCACGGCCGGCATGTCAAACATGTCCACCGCCCGCTCAAACTCGGCGAAGTTGCGGGCCCGCATAAGGGGCAGCAGGCCGTCCAGCTCCCGGGTCGGGCCCAGCGCCGTCCACGCGAAGGAGAGCGCGTCGGCCAGCTCCTCGCCGACGACGGCATTGAGCACGGGGCCGTGGCGGGTTTCCAGAACCTCCAGCACCACCGGTTCGGACCGGCCGGCCACGTGGATCAGCTCCTCCCGCACCCGCGCGGGCTCATAGACGCCCCGGTACAGGAACTCCCGCGGGTTGTCGGGATTGGGCCGCTCGATGAACAGGTCCTGGCTGTCCGCCGCCAGCGCCGTGATGGCCCAGGCGATGGACTCGTTGCGGCCGAAGACGACGCCGGGCAGGCCCGGGATGGTGGTCCCGATCGCGTTGAAGTCGCCTTCCAGCACGAGATGAATCTGATGCCAAATGGCCGGCACCGTATACAGCAGGTGCGGATCGTTGGCCAGGATGGCCCCGCCCGTGGCGGTGCGGGAGCCCGCCACCACCCAGCTGTTGCTGCCCAGCCAGGGCGCCGGCGCAAAGCGCAGCAGGGAGGCCAGCGCCTCCAGCCGCGCCTCGGCGGCGGCCGTGCCGTCTGCAGCGGGGGCGACGCCCGCGCGGGTGTCCGCGGCGGAATGGCCCGCGGCTGCCACAGAGGCGAGGCCGCCAGGCGCCTGCGGAATCAAGCCGGCGGGTTCGCCCGGCTGATCGTCCGGAGCCGGCTCAGGTGCGTCCGCGGGCGTCTCCTCGCCGCCCGCCGCCGGCGCCGCGCCTTGGGGCACGGGCGCAGGCGGGGGACCCGAGACGATGACCGGCGCGCCCTGCGGGTATGCGGGCAAATACTCGTGCAGCACGTCCCAGCCCAGGCGCTCCCCGGCGATGTAGCGGGAGAGCTCCACCTCCCAGTTGCCGCTCAGGTGGTAAGCCAACAGCCGCGCGACCAGCAGGGAATCGGTGGGCGTCCACGGCTCGGGCACGTAGCTCAGGAGCCGGAACTCGATGGGCAGGGCGCCCCGTTCGATGGCCTGTTGGATGTAGGCGGTCACGCCGGCCGCGTACGCTTCCAGCATGGCGCGTGCTTCGGGGCTGGCCGCCGCCAGGCTGGCGGCCGCGGCCTGCTGCAAGCCCAGCGTGCGGAAGAAGCGGTCCCCATCCAACGCCGGCTCGCCCACCACCTCCGCGAGGCGGCCGGCGGCCCAGCGCCGGTACATGTCCATCTGCCACAACCGGTCTTGCGCGGTGACGTAGCCTTGGGCAAAGAAGAGGTCGTGCAGGTTGGAGGCTTCGATGTGGGGGACGCCCCGGTCGTCCCAGTAGACCCGCACCTCGCTGCGGAGCCCGGCCAGGTGCACGGTGCCCTGGCGCTGGGGCGTCGAGCGGCTCAGGTACCAGTAGCCCCCGCCGACGACGGCCACCCCTCCGGCGAGCACGAGGGCCAGCAGCACCATCAGGAGGACCAGGAACGGCCGCCGCCGGCGGCGGCGGGGACCGAAGGCGGTTGCGGGACGCCTGCGCATAACGATCGTCTGCCTCCCACCGGATGGCGCAGCAAGCATGGCAGAGCTACGGGCTGAGAGCGGCGCGCTCACCGGTGCACCCACATCTGGCCCCTGCGCCCGGTGCGCGCGGGTCGGGGCGGCGATTCCCCGCGGCTGCCCGCGACGGTCAAGCGGCCGCGGACAGGAAATGCCAGTCTACAGGCAAGTTCTGCAAGGGCAGGATGGCTTCCTCCCGCTGCTGGGGGCGCCCGGCGGGCGGCCCGGCGGCCGGCGAGGCGAAAGGAGGGTACAGGCCCCGCCGCGCCCAGCTCGGCCCGCTACCGATCCGGGCCGCCGGCCGCCTCGGCCACGAGCTCGTCCACGAAACGGCGGGCGGTGCGGCCGGAGCGGCCGCCCTGCTCCCGCTCGAAGGCCAGGGCGCGCCGGTGCAGCTCGTCCCGGTCCACCTCCAGGCCCGCTTGCCGGACCAGCGTTTCCACCATTTCCAAATATGCCGCTTGATCGGGCGGGTAAAACGCGATGCGCAGGCCGAAACGCTCGACCAAGGACAGCTTTTCGGCCATGGCGTCCTGGGGGTGAAGCTCGTCGGTGGCGGCGCCGGGCCGCTCACCCACCCGCTGGCGGACGAGATGCCGCCGGTTGGACGTCGCGTACACCAGCACGTTGGCTGGCCGGGCGGCCGCGCTGCCTTCCAGGCAAGCCTTCAGCGACTTGTATTCGGTTTCGTGGTCCTCAAACGACAGATCGTCAATAAACAGGATGAACGGGTTGCCCCGGTCCGCCAAGACCGCGAGGGCCTTGGGCAGCTCCGCGATCCCGTCGCGGCCCACCTCCACCAGGCGCAGGCCTTCCCCGGCCAGCTCATTGACGACGGCCTTCACCGCCGACGACTTGCCCGTGCCCGCGGGGCCGTAGAGCAGCGCGTTGTGGGCCGGCAAGCCCCGCACAAACCGGCGGGTGTTGGCCAGCAGCCGCTGGTGATGGCGGGTGTAGCCGGGCAGCTGGGCCAGGCGCACCGGGTCCGCGTGGAGCACGGGCACCAGAGTATCGCCGTCCCAGCGAAACGCCCGGTAGCGTCCGAACATGCCCGTACCGTGGGTGCGGAAGTGAGCGGCGAGATCCGGGAGAGCCTCGCCCCAGTCCGCCGCCTGTGCCAGGCGCCGCTTGATGGCCTCCCGGGCCGCCGCAAGGGGGTCATCGCCGTCCGTGGCCGGCCGGGGGCGCAAGTTCGCCCAGCCCGCGGGCCGCACGCCGGTCACCGCCGCCACCGCGTCGCACACCGCCGCCGCGTCCCACGCGGCCAGCTGCTCGAGGCCGCGCAAGTCCTCGCGGGCCTGCTCCACCAAGGACGGGCCCATGGCCGCCAACCCGGCCACCGCCGCCTTGCGGCTGAAGGGATTCTCGTCGCCCAGCAGCCGCTCCAGAAGGTGATTTTGCCACGGATCCCCCACGGGCGCCTGCGTTCCCAGCTCCACGTCCGCGGCCAACAGGCGGAACAAGCTGCCGTACGCTTCCCACACCGGCTCAGAGCTGGTCCAGCCGCCCCGGCTCTGATCCAGCAGTTCCATCAGCCGCAGAAACGCCTGCCCCGCGGGATCGGCCAGCACGCCCGTAAACAGCACCAGCCGCTGCGCCGCCTGGCGGGCTGCCGCCGGCGAACGCCCATCCCGGATCATGCCGCTGCCTCCCTTTCGTATACGGTCTCGCCCGCCACCCACACCTGGGCCACGCTGTCCTCCCCGCCCAGCGCAAAGAGGGCGCCCAGGATCTCATCGGGCCCCTCCGCCGCGGCCAGCACCGCCGCCAGCGTCGTGCCGGGGCGGGGGGCGATCAACACCAGGTCCGCGGCTTTGCCCGGCGTCAAATCCCCGACCTCATCGGCGAGGCCCAGCGCCTCGGCGCCCGCCTTGGTGGCCAGATACAAAAGGTGCGCCGGCCGCAGGGGATAGCCGTCGGGCAGCAGCATCTGCGTCTCGTACGCCATCAGCCCTTCCTTGAACAGGCCGAACCCGGTGCCTGCGCCCACATCCGAACCGAGGGCGACCCGCACGCCCCGCTCCACGTGCCGGCGCAACGGGAACAGCCCGCTGCCCAGAAACGCGTTGCTGGTGGGGCAGTGGGCCACCGTGGCGTGCGCCTGCGCCAGGGCGTCCAGCTCCCGGTCGGTGGGGTGAACGTCGTGGGCAAACACCGACTGGGGCCGAACCAGCCCGTGGTGCTCGTAGACGTGTAGGTAATCCCGGGCCCAAGGGAAAAGCCGCGCCACGGCCGCAATCTCGTCCCGGTTCTCGTTCAGATGGGTCTGGAACCAGCTGCCCGGAATCTCATCCAGCAGGCGCCTGCACACAGCCAGCATCGCGTCGCTGGTGCTCAGGGCAAACCGCGGGGTGACGGCGTAGCGGATGCGTCCCTGGCCGTGCCAGCGGCGGGCCAGCTCCAGGCTGTCGCGGTACCCCTGCTCCGGCGTGGTGTGCAGCGGCGGCACAAGGCCCTGGTCCGCCAGGGCCAGTCCCGAGATGATGCGCAGCCCCGAGCGGGCCGCTTCCGCGAAGAAGACGTGCTGGGCCTCCGGAACGTGGGACCCGAAGACGAGTGCCGTCGTGGTGCCGTTGCGGGCCAAGGCGGCGAGGAAATCCCGCGCCGCCCGGCGAGCGTACTGCGCGTCCAGAAACCGCGTTTCCGCGGGCAGGGTGAAGCGTTGCAGCCACTCCAGGAGCGGGTACCCCATGGCGCCGATGATGGTTAGCTGCGGGAAGTGGACATGGGTGTCGACGAACCCGGGCAACAGCACGCCCGGCCGGCGGTCCGCCACCGGCGCGGCCGGGTGGCTCCGCCGCACTTCCGCAAAGGGGCCCGAGGCGGCGATGCGGCCAGCCTGCACCAGTACGGCACCGTCCTCCACGTACTGCAGCGCGCCGGCACCCCTAAACGGGTTGGCCGGGGTGTGCAGCAAGCGGGCGCGCAAAATCCAGTGCATCTACGATTCCCCTCCTCGCGGCGGGGCCCCGGCGCTGGCCCGCCTGCTTGAGCCAGGCGAGCGGTGTTCCCAAGCGGCCGGCGCGAATGGGCCGGCTCACTCGGCGGCCGTAAGCCGCAGGCCAACGATGCCTGCGAGGATGAGTCCCAGGCAGACCAGCCGGACCGCGTCGCGGGATTCGTTCAAAAACAAAATGCCCACCAGCACCGAGCCGACCGCACCGATGCCCGTCCACACCGCATAGGCGGTGCCCAAAGGCAGGGAGCGCATGGCAAAGCTGAGCAGCCCGAAGCTGATGAGCATGAGCGCAAAGGTGGCGATGGTCGGCCCAAGGCGCGTAAAGCCCTCGGACAGCTTCATGGCCGTGGCCCAGCCTACTTCCAGCAGGCCGGCCACCACAAGCGCCAGCCAGGCCAAACCGGTTCCTCCTCTCCGCTGTGCAGTGCCCGCCTCCGGCTCTTCCGGGGCCGCCGGGGCGCGCCCCGGACCGGCGCGTCCCGCCCGCACACCGGGTGCGAGCCCATCCATGGAGCCGCAGGCGTGCTCTCACCCCCCCCAAGACGCACGCGCAGCGCCCTTTCGCCGCCGCGCGAGCGCGAACCTGCCGGCCGTGCCGCAGGCACCAGCCGCCGGCACCACCCGGACCCACGCCGTCCCGCCCCAGGCAGGCGAGCCGTCGGATTGAGCCGGCGAGCGGCGCCTGCCGCGTGCGACGGCGGCTACGAGGCCGGCGCCGGGGTCGTACCCGGGTGGGCCTCCCCGCGCTCCGGCGTGACCGCTATCTGCGGAGCCCTGCCGATGATGACCGACGCGGCCACCGCGTGCAACATCATACACGCCGCGGTGCCAAAGGGATCCAACACCGGCATGATGGAGATGAAGATCGGGATGATGGCCTCGATGGGCAGGCCCATCGGGGCGGCCACGATGGTCAGGGTCGTTAGGTACGGGATGGTGGGCATCCCGACCCCCACGACGGTGGCGACCACGGCGGCCACGGTCATCGTCAGAACAGTGACCGGCGTCAGCTCAATCTGATAGAGCTGGGCCGAGAAGGTCAGCAGCATGCCGGTGTACATCAAGTTCGCGGTGCGCGCGATCAGCACGGACAAGGGCACCACGAGGTTGACCAGCTGCCGCGGCAAGGCGAAATGCTCGGTCAACGAGTCCATGAGCATGGGCATGGCGGCCATGGCGTTGGTGGTGCCGAAGCCCATCATCATGGGCCCCCGCAGGCTGGCCCACACATGGGCGATGGGCCGGCGCAGCACCCGGCTTACCACAAGCAGCGCCACCAGGATCGCCGCCAGGGAGAGGCCCATGCCCACCAGCAGGAGCTTGACCACGGCGAACACGATGTCAAAGCCGGTGCGCGACACCTGCCCCGCCACGATGCCGACGATGGCGAAGGGCAGCGCGTAGTTGCTCCAGCCGACGGCCCGCTGGAACATCTTGAAACCGGCCTCGGCCAGCTCCACCAGCTCGGCCTTGCCCGGCCGCTTGGACAGTCCCAACAATATGCCAAACAAGATGGACACAAACAGGATCTGCGGGTAATTGCTCTCCACCACCGCCGCCACGATGTTGGACGGCACCACGCTCAAGAACAAGTCCAGCCAGCTGCTGCCGGCCGCGGCCTGGGCCCGTTCGGCCCGCCGGATGAGCTGGCCCAAAGCGACTTGGCTTTCGGGCGGCAGCGGGTTTCCAGGGGACAGGGCGAGCATGGTGAGCACCACGATGGCGCTCCATGTCAGCATCAAGACGGCGAACACGGCCAGCATGCGGCGGATGTGCTGAGCGGCCGATTCGGTGGCCACCAGGCGCGGCAGGGTGGAGGTAATGGCCGTCAGCATGATGGGCGGCACGCACATGATCAAGAACGTGATGTACAAGCTGCCCACGTGGCCCAGCAACGCCGTCCAGTACGGCGACCGCAAGCCGATGAGGACGCCGAGCAGCATCGCGGCGATGATGGTCCAGATGCTTCGCAGCGATTCCAGCGCGCACACGAGGAGCGTCATCAATAAACCCCCGCACTGGGCAACGGGTAAAGCTCAAACAGCTGCTGCACCGTCCACTGTTCGTTGCGCAAGTCCAGATACGTATTGAGCCAGTCGCGGAGCCAGACGCTTTGCCACGGGACCGCGATGGCCAGCGGGTCGACAATGCCGGGGATGATCTGCTCTTGCAGGTAGATGACCAGCTCCGGCCGTTGGTGCAAGAGCCCCGACGTCATCGCCTGATCGTACCCGGTGGCCACCACCTCGGCGTTGATCACGGCTTGGAACAGTTCTTCGGGGGAATCATAGGGCACCAACTCGGCGTTGGGGAACAAGTTCCGGCCGTACTCCACGTACACGGTGCCCTGGATGACCCCGATGCGCATGCCCGGCAGCTGCAGCACCTGCAGCGCGTCGGAGCCCGCCCGGGCCGCCGCCAGGGCCACCCGGTTGGCGAGGATGGTCTGGGGCAGGATCATGTACGGCCGCGTAAACAGCACTTGCTGCGCCCGGGGCAGCGAGATGCTGAGCTTGGAAAGGCCGATGTCCGCCTTCCCTTCGTTTACGTAGTCAATGACGGCGTTGAAGGTCGGGGGCGTGCGGTCAAACACCACGTCCACGCCCAGATGGCGCGCGATGTCCCGGGCCATGTCCACTTCAAACCCCGTCAGCTCACCGTCGTCGTTGGTGTAGTAGAAGGGGTAGCGGTCCTGCACCGTCATGGCGACGATGAGGTAGCCCCGCTCCCGGATGGCGCGGATGTCCGGGGGCAGCCGTTCCAAATCGGGCAGCACCGTGTCCGGCGGGAGCGGTACCCGGCCGGTTGACGTTCCTTGCGCATGGGCCAACACCGCGGCCAAAAGCGTTATCGCGACCATCAGCGCGGCGGCGAGGCCAAGCACCCGCGCCCCGCGTGCTGGGACACTCATAGCCATCTCGCCCACGTCCCACCTTTCGGACCCGTCGCTTTCAAGACGTTGACGCGGCCGTCGGCGCGGAGGCCGGCGCATCGCGGCCGGGCGCCTGCACGGCTGATTTCCGCGGGCCGATGATCAGGCTGCTGATGGCCCCTTGCACTTGCACGGCGGCCGCGGTGCCGAGGGGATCCACGATGGGCAGCACCGCCAGGAGCATGGGAATGACCGCCTCCAGCGGCACGCCGACGGGACGCGCCACAATGGTCAGCGCGGTGAGGAAGGGGACGGCCGGCATCCCCGCCGTGGCCGCGGCGATGAACGCCGATCCGAAGACGATGTTGGCCGCTGCGGCGGCGGTCACGGGCAGGTGGTAGAGCTGCATGGCGAAGGCGAGCGCCATGGCCCCATACATGACAAAGGCGTGCCGGCCGACCAGCACGCACAGCGGCACAACCAGCTGGATCCGGGAACGCGGCAGCCGCAGCTCCTCCAGGGCCTCCATCAGCAGCGGCATGGCGGCCATGCTGCTCTGGGTGGCGAAACCGAACGTCAGCGGGCGCCGCATCGCTTGCCACTGCTCCTGCCAGGAGAGCTTCATCGTCCCTCTCATGACGGTGGCCCCCAGCACGCCGGCGCCTACCAACACCGCCAGCTGGGCCAACACCAGCCTGCCCAGGGCGACCACCAGTTCCGCGCCCGCCTGGGCTACCTGCCCGGCGATGATGCCGACCACCGCGAAAGGAAGGACATACGTACTCCACATGATCGCCTGCTGGAACAGCTGGTACACCAGCTCCAAGAGCTCAAGCATCCGCTCGGTGGCCGGCAGGCGCACGAATCCGAGCAGCAGCCCAAAGAGGACCGACATGAAAAGGATCTGCGGGTAGTTGCCCTCCGCCAAGGCGGCCAGCAGGTTCTGCGGGACGAGACCCATCAGCACCTCGCCCCAGCTGGACGAAGTGCCCACGGCGGTGCCGGTCTCTTTGAGCATGTTCCCCAGGATGAGCTGGGCTTCCGCGGACAGGTTGGAGCCCGACCCGAAGATCACAATGCCTGCCACGCCCAAACCCGCGGCCACGACCATGCTGGCCAGCAGCCCCAGCGCCGTGCGGCCCAGGTGCTTGCCGGCCTGCGGATCCGTCAAAATGCGGGCGATGCTGGTGCTCAGGGCGGTGACCAGAACGGGCGGCACGCACATGATGAGGAAGGTGACGTACACATCCCCGATGCGGGCGAAGAACGGCGCCGCACCGGGCGCGTACACACCGATCAGGGCACCGAGCACGAAGGCGGCGATGACGGCCCAGACACTCGTCAGCCATTCGAAAACTCGGATCCGCAACACCCCCCAGGCAATGCGGCAGCGGGACTGGACAGCGGGGGACCGTCGCCGCCGTTGCTTGCAGAACCAAATTCTGCTTGCGGCAAATTTTGCCTGCTATACTGGACGCGGTTTTTTCAAGGGCCGCGGCCGCCCCGCCGTGGTCATCCAACGGGCGTTCCCGGGCACCAAAAAAGATTGGGGCGGCCATCCGCAACCGAGGCCGCCCGCCGGACAAAGCGAGCTCAAACCTTACCTCTGCTCTTGGTGCCCGCCCCCTGCCTAGACCATCTTGCCTTTGTGCCCGTGCGCCTTCTCCATGTGATCTATGAGTTGCCTTTCGCTGCGAAACACTTCGGGGCAGAACAGGCACGTCCAGCGCGGGAACCATTCGGCCGGGCCCCGGCCAGCCGCCACGTCTTCCAGGTCCGCTTCCGCCAGCCCCGCGTCGTCCGAGGCCTCCGCCCGGTCCGCGCCGTCCAGGCCCCTCATCTCGCCCGTGCCCTTGTGCTCATGATCTGAACCCATCGAGATGTCCCCTTAGGTTAAATTGCTCCGCGGGAGTCACTGCGCCCCCCGCCGCCTGCGGCCGGTTCTGCCGGCCGTCTGGCGGTGCCGGGCTTCTACCTGATCTTCCCCGACGCATGGACCATGCAGGGTTTCCCGTTGCGGCAACGCTCACAGTCATCATCATCGGTGTTGTCCGGGAGGAGGTTAAGGCCCCCCGCCGCCTGCAGCAACGCCCGCTCGTCCATCGCTTTAGAGCCTCCTGCCGTTTGGAGGAACTTCACAGCCACCGCCGGCTACTCTAGCTACATCGTACCACCGCCGCCGGCCGGTTACATGGGTGCCAGCACCCCAATTTCACGGACCAACGTCCCAAGAAGGCGGCGCGCCGGACGGCAGGAATCCGTCACGCCAGCTGGCGCTTGGCCAGTTCCGCAAAGAGGCCTTCCTGAGCCATCAGCTCCTCGTAGGTGCCTTCCTGTACGATGCGGCCCTTGCTCATGACGCAGATCCGGTCCGCGTTCATCACCGTGCTCAGCCGGTGGGCCACCACGATCCGCGTCGCCTGCAGCCTGGACAGGCTTTCCATGACCGCGGCCTGCGTTTCGTT
>DATCKT010000288.1:0-3343 GCA_036562195.1 Limnochordales bacterium | reverse complement strand
CGGCTCCTTTGTGAGGCGTCACCAGGTCGCGGAACTTGCGGCACACGTCCGCAAAAGTCATCGGATTGCCGCGCGTCCCTTTGGCGGCCGTCACATGCACCTCCCGGACCTCGCCGCCGGGCAGGTACGCTTTGGCGCGGCATTCGGTGCGGGCGAGCGATTCGTCGACCACGATGGACACCTGGCGCCGGGCGGCGCCGATGGCCGGGTCCGTGGCCCGCGCGTCGGTGTAGTCGTCGACCGTAACGGTGCCGCGGGTCAAGGCGACGGCCGCTGAATGAACCGCACTGAACTTGGACTGCAGGCCGGTGGCCGGCTCCCGCACGCCGGTCAGCCGCTCCACGTACCCGTTGACGTGAAACTCCACCCGTTCGGGCCCGGTCAAGCGCACGCCCTGCGCCCACAGGGCCAAGGCCGCGTCGATGACCGGGTGCACCACGACGCCGCACGGGTAAGGCTTGAACCCGCACTGCAACACTTCCCAGTTGGCGGTGTCCAGCGGGATGAGCCCGGGGTCAAAGACGTCATTGTACACCGCCAGGAAGCCCGTCGGGTGTTCCAAGATCTCCTTGGTCGTGGTGAAGCCTTGCTGCGCAAGGAGAGCGCCCAACAGGCCGTTCATGGCGGCCTTGGCGGCGTTCAGCGACTTGGCCATGGTGCCGCGGTTGGCTTGCAAGCCTGCAGCCTGGGCCCCCGCCGTGCCCAGCGCGTACAGGAGCTGATCGCCTCCGAGGCCCAGGAGCTTGGCCGCCGCGGCCGCGGCGCCAAAGGTGCCCAGAGTACCGGTGACGTGCCACCCCTGGGAATGGTGGTCCGGCCATGCGGCCCGGCCGATGCGGGCTGCGGTTTCGTAGCCGGCCACATAGGCGGTGATGACGTCCCGGCCCGACCGTCCCAGCCATTCGGCCAGCGCCAACACCGGGGGAACAACGGGCGTGTTGCCGTGCAAGATGAGGTCGTAATGGGTGTCGTCAAAATCCAACACGTGGCATGCGTACGCGTTGCAAAGCGTCGCGGTCAGGGCGTCCGTCTTCTCCCCCCGTCCCAACAAGGACGCTTGCGGTGGTCCTCCCACCGGCTGCATGGCCCGGCGCACCCGGTGGCTCGCGTCGTGGTGGGCCCCGGCGATGGCCAAGCCGATGGTGTCGAGGATGGACGCCTTGCTGCGCTCCACGACGGCCGCGGGCAGAGCGTCAAAGGTCAGCCCGTCGATGAACGCCGCCAAGCGCTCGGTGACCTTGGCGGCTTGCTGGTCGGTGCCCATGAGCCAACGGCCTCCTTCTCCTTCGCCGTCAACGCCGAATGAACACGCCTGCCGCCAACCCGCGGTCACTCGGATGGGCGGAAGACGGCGACCCGCCCCCAGATTTCCTTCTTGCCCCAGACCCCTGTGCGCGCACAGGCCAGCTGGCTGACCTGGGAGGCGTCGATGAACACGTTCACCTCAGGCCCGTACTGCCGAATGAGCCAATTGAACACGTGCACGTCGCTGGCCTCGAACATGAGCTTCTCCAGAGGAAACCGGCTGACCAGTTTGTGCACCACGTCGGTGCGCCAAGTCTCCACATTCTCAAAGATGCCTTCTTCCTCGATCATGAGCTTCCATGCGCCCGCCTCGAGGCAGGCGTCGCACGCGCTGAGGAGACGGTCGACGCTGACTTCCACCGGATCGCCATGCTGGATGCCATAGGCAAGCCCGATTTCCGGCTTGGGCTTGAGCCCCGCGGCCGCCACGGCCCGGATAAGCCGCTGGATATCCGCCAGCGACAGCACCGCGAGCCCCGCAGAGATCTCGACGATGTCATACTCCAGCGCCTTGGCCTCCTCGAGAAACCGAAAGACCGCATCGGTTCCTTCGAGGACGACTCGTTCCAGCAGGCCGCCCGTGGAAACCGAGATCTGGTGTGCGCGCAGGTAGCGGTTCTTCTTCAGCACCAGCTCCCGCGGGAACAGGCGCTGGCTGCCGTTGGCGGCCTTGACCACGTCGATGTATTCGCCCATGAGGGAAACGAGGTCCTCAATGGCGTGCATGCCCATGCCCCGGTCCCGGATTTCCGTGACGCCTGTGGTCCGCGGTTTCGGCGGGTAAGGCAGCAGGTCAAAGACTCGTTCGAAGGCCCGTTCGGCCGGTCCCCGGCTGACCACCTTTTGCCCTCCTCCTGCTTTGAACTTTCTTCATGCCTGGCGCTGCTCTCATCATGCCTGCCGGTACTCGCATCATGCTTGCCGGTACGGTCGCGGGGCTGCTGCTCCCGGACGCGGCTCCCATTCAAGCCACGGACTGCCCCTGGGGCACGTCGATCAAGACCTGCCCGTCCCGCAGGACGGGGACCCCGTCCAACTCCAACGTGGGCGCGTACATGGCCGCGTCAAAGTGGAGCGACGCGCGGTGCTGCCCGCCCAGGTTTTCCGACGTGCCGATGCCGATGTGGACGGAGCCGTACACGCCGTGGTCGTTGCCTACCGAGCCGTTGAACTCGCGGCACTCGGGATTGAGGCCGATCGCGAGCTGCGCGATGAGGTAAACGTTGGGATCGTTGGCCGACTCCAGGATCTGAGCCAGGCGCCGCGCCTCCCGCCCGCCGCGGATGTCCGCCACGCGGCCTTGACGGACCGTCATGATCACGGGCTCGGAGACGGGCCCGATGTCGAAGTTGGGGATGCTGCCGTCGATGACCAGCGTGCCTTCGGCAGTGCCCTCAACCGGGGCAATGTTGGCTTCGATGTTGATGATGGACGTGTGCCGTCCAGGCTCCCGCACCACGCACGGGTGGGAGTTGCCTCGCCGGCCGGCGAGACTCATCACCAGGTCGGTGCCCGCCTTGGACGTCAACCTCGCCGTGCTGGCTTCGCCCAAGCGCCGGGCCATCTCGTCGCAGACAGGCTTCTGCGCCAGGAAATCCGCGCGGATGCCGCCGCGGTAGAGGTGATGGGGCTCAAAGCGCGTCATGGACAGGTGCCGGGCACCCGCCTGGAGCGCCGCCTTCACGGCCCGGGAATGGGTGATGGACCGGCTGAGGATGGAGAAGATGACGTCGGCCGCCTGCATGGCCGGCATCACCAGTTCGGGGGGCTCGCCGCCGTCAAACTTGCCCGAGGTAATGACGGCGATGACCACCTCCGCGCCGCTGTCGCGGGCGGCCGCGGCCACCAGGGACGCCACCTCCGTGCGCTCCGGATCGGTCAGGATCAAAACCTTTTCGCCGCGCCGCACGCCCGCGCACTCGCGGACCACCTTCATCGCGCCTTCCAACATGAGGATCTGCCGCACCGGTTTCTCAACGCCCCCTTCGCGTGGCTAAGATTGTCCAGTGTCGCCAGCTTTTTCTGTAGTATAATAGCG
>DATCKT010000284.1:0-4153 GCA_036562195.1 Limnochordales bacterium | reverse complement strand
ACCTACAGCCGGTTGGCAGTGTCCCAATTCGTGCCATCGGCGGCAGGAATTGGCGCCCTGCGGAAGAACCTGCCGGTGAGAGGGGATCGGTCCGTTGCCCGCCTTACACCTCTGGCTGTTGGCCCTGGCTCACTGGGGCATCGATTTGCTGACGCACCTCCTGCCGCCGGTCATGCCTCTGCTCGTGCGGGAGTTGGATCTGAGCGTCGCCCGCGTCGCGGCGCTGGCGACAGCCGTCAGCGTCAGCAGCGGCCTCCTGCAGCCCGTCCTGGGTGCCGCCGTGGACAAGGCAGGGCGCGCCTGGATGCTGCCGGTGTCGCTCCTGTGGTGCGGCGTTTTCATGGCGGTGTTCGGGCTCGCATCCAGCTACTGGGTCCTCATGGCCGCGGCCATGCTCGCCGGATTGGGGGCGGCGCTGTTTCACCCCTTGGCATCGGTTGCCGTGCGGGCGGTGCTGGGTCGCTTCAGCGCCGGCGGGCTGTCAATCTTCGGCGTTGGCGGTACCGTCGGCATGGCCACGGCCCCGGTGTTTGCCACGACGATGGTGGCCTGGCAGGGGCTGCCGGGGCTGCGCTGGACCATCGTGCCGGCGGTGGTCGTGGCATTGGTCCTGGTGGCCGGCCGCCTGCATCGGTTGACGCTGCCGGCGTCTAGTGCTTCGGGAGCGGGGCCGGCAACGGCGGCTCCGTCACCGCCGGCGAGTGCCGCCGCCAGCGCCGCGACGGCTCATCCGGCCGCGGTCAGCGGCGCTTCGCCCGGCGGCGACACGCCCAGTGCCGTCCGCGCCTTGACGTATTTGGCCAGCGGCAAGTTCGTGCGCACCATCGCCCAGGTGACCATGGCCAACTTCCTGCCTCTGTACTACGTGTCCCTCGGGTTTCCGGAAAGCTACGCAGGCATGATGCTGACGGTGTTCCTGGCGGTGGGCAGTGTGAGCGCCGTAGGCTCTGGGTACCTAGCCGACCAGGTCGGCCGGAAACCCATCGTCATCCTCTCCAGCGTTCTGGCCACGCCGGCCTTCCTGGGGCTGCTCTTCACCAGCGGGTACCTGCAGCTGGCGTTCCTGGTCCTGGCCAGCGTGTGCCTGTACGCGACCTTCTCGGTGGTGCCCATCTATGGGCAGGAACTGGTGCCCCACCGCCCGGGCATGGGCGCCGGGCTTTTGATGGGCGGCGTGTGGGCCCTCGCGGCCCTGTGCCTCGTGCCGCTGGGCTCCTTGGCCGACTGGGCGGGCGTGCGGGCGGCGCTCCTGGCGGCGGCGTGGCTGCCCCTGCTGTCGGCGGCCTTGTTCTGGCCGGTGCCGGAAACCCGTCCGCAGCCCAAGTGGGCCCTCACCCGCATCCCCGGTTGGCGGTGATGGACCGCCCGGCCTGGCGATGACGCACCGCCCCGCCTGGCCATGACGCCCTGCCCCGCCTAGTCATGACGCACCGCTCCGCCCGGCAACGACCGGCCTCCCCCCGCAACCGCGCGACCTTGACATTTCCCGCGCATCTGGTAAAATAGTTGGCAACCAATAAGGCGTCGGTTTCGGTCGCTGAATTCCCCGTGAGGGGAAGCGGGGGACCCGTTCATCGGGGCGAATCCGTGTGGGGCGCGCAGGCGTGGCACACGGTAGGGCACCGACCTCTGGCCCGAGCCCGTCAGCTAACCCCGTAAGCGCACAGAGGGAGTCTTGGGTGGGGATACGCGACGTTTGGGTCTGGCTGGCAGCCAGCCCTGCGCCCGAGGCTTTCTCGGGTCTTTTTGTTTGTCCGGGCGGGTCCCAAAAGCGCACGGAAAGGAGGCGAGGGGCTAGAAGCGGCCGCGGCGTCACCACAAACGAAAAGGAGGCGGTACTCTTGCGTGCTCGTCACTCAAGGAGTTGCCGATGCTCGTCGTTGTCGGTGACCATGAGCTTCCACAAAGTACTCTTCCCGACGATTGCTACCCTAGCGATCCTACTCCTCGGTTTCTCGCTCGGCGTCCCGGCGCAGACCGCGCAGGCGCAGCCGGTCGTCTTCGTCGACTTCAGCTGGGACAGCGTCCAAGTGCACAACCGCATCGCCGGTTTCATCCTGGAGCATGGCTACGGCATGACCGTGGACTACATGTTCGCGGACTCGGTGCCGGGCCTGCTGGCCCTGGAGCGGGGCGACGCGCACCTCTCCATGGAGATCTGGCGCGACAACATCCGCGACGCGTGGGAGCGGGGCCTGGCCCGCGGGCGCTACGCCGAACTGGGCCGCAACTTCCCCGACGCGCCCCAGGGCTGGTACGTGCCGACCTACATGATCAAGGGCGACCCGGAGCGGGGCATCGAGCCGGTGGCTCCGGACCTGCGCTCCGTCACCGACCTGGCCCGCTACTGGGAGCTGTTCCGGGACCCTGAGGTGCCCACCAAGGGCCGGTTCTACAACGCCCCCAACGGCTGGGTGGTGCACGACCACAACCTTGACAAGCTGGAAGCCTACGGGCTGCTGGACACCTTCGTGCCGTTTGACCCGGGTTCCGATGCGGCGCTGGTGGCCTCCATGGCGGCGGCCTACGAACGAGGCGAGCCGTGGGTCGGCTACTACTGGGAGCCCACCTGGGTCATGGGCCTGTACGACATGACGCTCCTCGAAGAGCCGCCCTACAGCGACGAGTGCTGGGAAACCGACAAGGCGTGCGCCTTCAAGCCGGCGGAAGTGCTCATCGGCGCCCACAAGCCTTGGATCGACCGGCACCCTGAGATCGCCGCGTTTCTTGAGAACTACGAGACGACCCTGGCGCAGAACAACGACATGCTGGCCTACATGCAGGCGCACGGCGCGGACACCTACGAAGCCGCCCTCTACTT
The DNA here is from genome assembly GCA_036562195.1 of Limnochordales bacterium. Lineage (GTDB taxonomy): Bacteria > Bacillota > Limnochordia > Limnochordales > ZCTH02-B6 > ZCTH02-B6. The sequence continues at coordinate 1,332 of DATCKT010000284.1, read as the reverse complement.
CCTGAGCACCTACGAGGACGTGTGGACGGCGTGGGTGCCGGCGGACGTGGCCGAACGGGTGCGGGCCGCGCTGGCGGCCGAAGGCAGGTGACGCCCATGGAGCGCAGCGCAGGCATCCGGGTGGAGAACCTGTGGAAGGTGTTCGCGCCAAAGGGCGTCGCGGTGGACGTGAACGACCCGGACCGGCTCGCTTGGGCCGAGCGGGCCGGTGCCGTGGTCGCGGTGCGGGACGTTTCCTTTGAGGTGAAACCGGGCGAGCTCTTTGTGGTGATGGGGCTGTCGGGCAGCGGCAAATCGACGCTCATCCGCTGCCTCCTGCGCCTGGTGGAGCCCACCGCCGGGACCATCGTCTGCAACGGCCATGAAGTGACCGCCCTGGGCCCGCGGGAACTGACCGAATTCCGCCGCCACCACGTGGCCATGGTGTTCCAGCACTACGGCCTGCTGCCGCACCGCACGGTGCTGGAGAACGCCGCCTTTGGCCTGAAGCTCCGGGGCGTGCCCCGGGAAGAGCGCTACGCCCGGGCCCGGGAGGCGCTGGCGCGGGTCGGCCTCGCAGGCTGGGAAGACCGCTACCCGTCGGCCCTGAGCGGCGGCATGCAGCAGCGGGTGGGCATCGCCCGGGCGTTGGCCAATGACCCCGCCATCATGCTGTGGGATGAGCCCTTCAGCGGCCTCGACCCCCTCATCCGCCGGGAGATGCAGGATGAGCTGGTGCGCCTGCAGCGGGAACTGCGCAAGACCATCGTCTTCGTTACCCACGACCTGGACGAGGCCATCCGCCTGGGCGATCGGCTAGCGGTCATGAAGGACGGCCGCTTCGTGCAGGTGGGCACGCCTTTGGACATCGTGCAAAACCCCGCCAACGACTACGTGCGCCGGTTCGTGCAGGCGCGAGCGCCCGCGCTGGTCAACGGCTACGGGGTCCAGGGTGCGTTGGCGGGGCCGTGGCCGCTCAAGGCCGCGGCGGGAGGTTGATGCGGCGTGTTTCCTAGGGAACTGCAACACCATGTGGGGCCGTTCATCGACCGGGCCGTGGACTGGCTGCTCTTGAACTACGGCGGCGTGTTCGACGCGGTGAGCGGCGCGTTGCTGCGCCTGTTGCTCCAGATCGAAGCCTTCCTGCGGGCGTTGCCCTGGTGGCTCGTCATCGGGGCCGTGGGCGTGGCCGCGTGGCTGCTCCTGCGGCGCTGGACCAGCGCTCTCGTTCTCATGGCGCTGCTCTTCATGATCGGCGTGTTTGGCCTCTGGCCGCTGGCCACGGAAACCATGGCCATCATCATCACGTCGGTGGTGCTGGCCCTGGTTGTGGGAATCCCGGCGGGGATCCTC
>DATCKT010000276.1:0-8243 GCA_036562195.1 Limnochordales bacterium | reverse complement strand
CGACAGAGGCGCTTGTGCAGCTCCAGTTCGGCGGCGAGCTTGTACTGCAATATGCCGAGGTGCGGCGGGGTGTCGGCTATTTCGACACGGAGCACTGGCCGCAGTGCCCGATATGCGGCGAGCGAGCCAGGACGCCGGCCGGCCTGTCGGCTCACATGACTCTGCATCGCGCCTACCACGGCAGATGAACGGTAATCATGCGTGTACTGTTATGCCCGCCGCTACCACGAGTACTTTGACCTGGGTGCGGGCAAAGACTTTGAGCAGCAGATCTTCGTCAAAGTCAACGCCGTGGAGGTGCTGCGCCGGGAACTCTCTCGTCGCACCTGGAAGCGGGAGCTGGTAGCCGTCGGCACGGCGGTCGACCCCTACCAGCCCGCGGAAGGACGCTATCGCCTCACCCGCGGCATCCTCGAAGCCCTAGCCGACTACGGCACACCCTGTTCCATCGTGACGAAGAATTCTATGATCCTGCGGGACCTGGACGTCTTGCAGCGACTGGCCAGGGGTCCCGGCGTGACCGTGGCCTTCAGCATCACGACCCTCGAGCCTGTCTTGGTGAAGCGCGTCGAGCCCGACACCCCGCCCCCGCTGCAGCGGCTCCGGGTCATGGAGCAGCTGGTGCGAGCCGGCATTCGTGCCGGGGTCCTGTTAGCCCCCGTTTTGCCGGGACTGACCGACGATGTCCGCTCCATGGACGCGGTCATTCGTGCCGCCCGCGACCACGGCGCCGCCTTTGTGAGCGCGGGCGTCCTGCGCCTGCAGGGCAGCGTCAAGGACGTCTATCAGGAATTCCTGCAGCAGGAAGTGCCGTGGCTATTGCCGATGTACCAGCGGCTGTACCCGGCCGCCAACGCACCCCGGGCGTATCAGAACCGCATCATGCGCCAGGTGGAGCAGCTCAAGGCGCGGCACGGGTTCAAGCGGCGGGAGTCGTCCGTCGATCCGCCGCGTGAGCCCGCATCCACACAGCTCACCTTGTTTGCGGCCGGATAGAGCGCTGTTGCGGAGCGCGCCCGTCCTCGCCCACAAGCGCGTCTGCGGCCGCAGCGCGGCGCCAGGAGGCCCCAACCGGGCGGTACGAGGATCAAGCGCCCGTTCGGTCGAAGTGGGCTGTAAGCGCAGGCAATAACTGCGCAAGCTACCACCGGGGTCCAGCGGTGACGCGGGCCGGCGTCCGGGTCCGGGGGTCCGCCGGCGGCTCATCGGGATCGGCGGTGGGAAGGGTGGAAGGTGCATGATGCGACGCAAGAAGATCCTCCGTCTGGTGGCGACGGCGGCCCTGCTGGTGGCGGCAGGCGCGCTACTGGCCTTAGCCGCCGGAGATGACAGGATCATTTATGAGGAAGACACCCCGATGGGGTGGCGGTGGCGCCGGGAGGCGTCCTTCCCCGACCAGTACTTGGCGCTGGTCATGGATAAGGCTGACTTGCAGGCGCTGCAACTGGCGCTCCCCAATCACGTGTGGGAGGCCAACCGCGAGCAGCTGACCGCCTGGCTGGCCGATCCCAACACGGCGGTCGTGGTGGCTTACTTGGGCGAGGCCCCCACCGGCGGGTACGGCATCCACATCCGCCAGGTGCGGGTTGACATCCTTCTGCCGCATCCTGTCGTGACGGTGGTGGTGGATCGCCGCCATCCCGCGCCGGGTGAGTTTGTGACCATGGCCATCACCCATCCGTTGGCCCTGGTCCCAGTGCAGCGGGACCGCCTGCCTCAACCGCCCTTCTCGGTGCGGTTTGTGGACAGCCAGGGCCGGCGGCTGGCCGAGCAGCGCGTCTTGGCCGTTACGACGCCAACGGCGGCCCCCGCGCCCGTCAACATGGAACTGGCGGGCGAGCTGCGGGTTACGGGGTACGGCGAAGTGCGGATCGCGCCCGACCAGGCGACGGTGGCCTTCAACGTCATCGGGCGCGCCGAGACGGCGCCGGAGGCCCAGGAGCTCATGAACGAGCAGCTGGCCGCGGTGCTGCGGAACCTACGCCAGTTCGGCCTGCCCGACGAGGCCATCCACACCCAGCAATTCAGCCTCAGCCCTCGCTACCGCTACGACCAGGAACGGGGCCAGCAGGTCCTGATCGGCTACGAGGCCCGCACCCAGATGGAAGTCCACCTGGGCGAGCTGGATCGCCTGGGCGCCTTGGTGCAGACGCTGGTGGACGCCGGCGTCACCGAGGTGACTCGCATCAACTACAGCCTGCAGAACGTGCGGGCAGCGCAGGAGCGGGCGCTGCGGGAAGCGGCTCTTGACGCCCGTTGGCGGGCGGAAACCATCGCCGAAGCGCTGGGGCAGCGGATTGTCGGGGTCATCGAAGTGCACGACCAGAGCCGCGGCTCCGCGCCGCCGGTGGCCTTGCCCGCGCGCGCCGCGTCCTTGGATGCGGCGGCCGCGCCCGAATTCTTGCCCGACGAACTGTCGATCCGGGCTGAGGTGGTCGTGCTGTTCCGCGTGGCACCGCAGTAGCAGGCAGGCGAAGCTGACCGGCCCCGTGCCCGTCAGCGCAGAGCGGCCAAGATGGAGTCGGGGTGGTGGGCCGTCGCGGTCAACGCGGCGGCCCACCCTTCTACTGCCGCGGGGCGCAAGAGCTCAGGCCGCGGGAAGACACGGGCCGTCAGTACAGGTGCAGCCGACGGGGGCACGGCCGTGCTCACGGCTGCCCGCAGGAGATTCCCCACATGGCGGGTGCGTCGCATGGCTGCGTGCCGGTCGTCCGCCACGTCCACCAGCACCACGCGGCGGAACGCCGCCAGCCGTCGGCCCAGATCCGGGGACCACGGAGACAGGGTGCGCAGGTGCAGCGCCGAGATGGCCAGACCTTTGGCCCGCAGACGCACGACGGCTTCCTCGATGGGCCCACGCGTCATGCCCCAGCCAACCAGCAGCACATCACCCGTCTCCCCGCCCACCGGCTGGGGTGCCCTCACGCAGGCAGACAGCGGTGCTGATGCCAGCCCCAACCCCGTCAGCAGCTCGTTGACCGCCCCGGCGGCCGCGGGCTGCCCGGGCAACGGCACTTCCGTCACGGCGTCCTCGAGCCAATCCGCCAACACGTGCCGGGCCGCCTCCCCCTCGCGCCGCCACCCCTGGACGGCATCCAGCAAGGCCGCGTCCAGCAGCACGACGCAGTCCCGGCGGTGTCCTTGGGCCAAGCGACGGGCCAAGCCCATGAAATGGTAGCATTCCTCCACCGTCGTAGGGGCCAGCACCACGGGGCGGTCGGTTCCCCAGCAGCCGGTGGCAGCCGCCAACGGGTCGGCATCAAAGGGGAAAGGCGTTTCGTTCGCGGTCGGGGTGCGCTCAATGCGCAGGGTGACGCGCGGTTCATCCCGCGCCCCGTCCTCGGTGGCTGACGTCCCGCCCCCAGGGTGTGCCGGCCACCACCCACCCAGGCTGGCAGGCGCCCCGGCCACCTGCACATGAAGGACCCTTCCGGCCGCCGCGCCGCAGTACAATTCCGCCTGCCGACTCGTCAAAACGCGGCCGCCCAGGGACGCAAAGACGCGCACCCACCGCTCAGCCACCGGGTGTTCCGAAAGGGACACGCAACCGGTGAAGCCAGCGGTCAGGGCGCCGAAGGCCAGGGCCTCCGCACCGCTCATGACCTCCACTGCTCGACCGGCTGACGCCGGCACGGGTGTAGGCTGGGCCGTGCTGTAGGCCGCTGGTGCCGTCGAGTACGACCGGGCTGCCGCCGCGGGTGCCCACTCCGAAACCGCATCGGGCGTCCCGTTGGCCGGCGAGGTTGACGCCGCGAGGGGCGCCGTGGCCACCGCAGTGGCGGCAGTGGTGGCAGTGGCCGCAGCGGTGGCAGCAGCAACACGCGCCCGCAGCCCCTGCGCCCGCCGGCGGCACCCGTCTGGCACGTAAGCGCCGGCGTCGCGCCAACCCAGCTCAAACAGGCGCAGGGCTGCGCTGACCACCCGGCGGCCGCGGGCTGCCAGCTTGTTCTCCAGTAAGCGGCGCACCAGGGCCGGATCGTAACCGAAGATGGACGTCAACAGGCCCAGGGCCACAAGGCGATCGCCCCTTGGGAAGCCGGCCACACGGCTGGCCAGGCTGCGCAGCGGCACCGCCTGCACGATCAGGTCGCCGCAGCGGCTGCATGCGCTGCATTCGCCGGAACCGGGTTGACAACAGAAAGGATCGTCGATCAGGCAATAGCTGCCCGGGTGGAACGCGTCGACCGCCAGCCGGACGGGAAGCAGCTCCGAGTCAAACACCAGCGCGAAGCTGGCCCGGTCGCCGCCGCTGTAGACGGGCCCACGGCCGATTCGCACGCGGCAGACGTTGCCGCCGTCAGCCATGTAGTCCATCCACACGTGGTCGCCCATTCGCGCCGCGACCTGGGCGAAGAGCGTGGCGATATCAACCCCATCGGCGGTCGAGTCACCGATGATCTCAAAGGCCAGGTCCGCTGCGGGGGCCCCGGAAGGGCGCGCCGCCGGTTGCCCCTCCGTTGCTGCTTGAATCGGCTGGTCAACCCGCGTGGCCCGGGTGGTCACGTGCTTCACCCCACTGGCGGCCTGGCACGGCCTTCCTCTGATGGCATTCAGTATACGCGCCGGCGAATTCTCTTGTCAAGCGAAGATTCGCTGGAAGTGGTTTATCGCCGCGAGCGTAACCTCAACGCGTGCGCCCGGTTTCCCTTGACGCTCGCCGCGGGGTTGTGGTAAGTATGGCTCGAAGGCTTGCCGCCGACGGGCGGGGCGAGGATCGCGCCGCCGCGCGACCTCAAGCGCCGCGAGGGACCGCCTGCGCGCAGCCAGATGCACCTGGCGGCGCCGCGAACACCCGGGGTTTGTGGCGCGCACGGGCGGCGCTGCGGTCGGACGGCGCAACAAGGGGGGTCGGCCATGGCGTTCAATCCCATTCACATCATCTTCGGGCTCAAACTTCGCCAGGCCAGACTCACCAAGGGCTTGTCCGTCACCGAACTGGCGGAACGTTCCGGTCTCTCCCCTTCTTACATCACCGAGATCGAAAAAGGCCGCAAGTACCCCAAGGCCGACAAGATCATGCGCCTGGCGGAAGCCCTGGGCTACGACTACGATGAGCTGGTGTCTTTGCGGCTTGAGCCGCCCTTGTCATTCCTGGAAACGCCCCTCAGCTCCCAGCTCTTGCAGGACTTCCCGCTGGAGCTGTTCGGCGTCGATCCCAGCACCATCATCGAGGTGCTGACCCGCTCGCCCGCGGAGATGAGCGCCCTGGTCAAGGCGCTGCAGGACATCGCCCGCGGCTACGCCATCCGCGAGGAGCACTTCTACCTGGCCGCCCTGCGGTCGTACCAGGAGTACCACCAAAACTACTTTCCGGACTTGGAGCAGGCGGCCCAGGACTATGCGGCCGAGGTGGGCCTGGAGAACCAGGTGCCCGTCGCCGAGGAAGACCTCGTGCGCCTGTTGGAGGAGCGCTTCGGCTACACCATCGCCGGGATCCCGGTGGAGGACCATCCGAGCCTGGCGGCGTACCGGGCCATCTTCTTGCCGGGCAAACGGCCCCGGCTATTGTTGAACCCCGCCCTGCTGGGATCGCAGCGCAAGTTCGTGCTGGCCCGCGAGATCGGGTACCGGGTCTTGGGGCTCGAGGAGCGGGCCCTCACCAACTCGCCCGACCGGGTTGACTCCTTCACGCAGGTGCTCAACGACTTCAAAGCCGCCTACTTCAGCGGTGCGCTGCTTATGCCGCAGGAGCAGGTGGTGGCCGACGTGGCGGACCTGTTCGCCTCGCCCACGTGGCAGCCTGAGCGGCTGGTGCACATGCTGGAGGCCTACGACGTCACGCCGGAGACGCTGCTTTATCGCTTCAGCGAGCTCTTGCCCCGCTTCTTTGGGCTGAAGGTGCACTTCCTGCGTTTCAATGAGGTCAACGGCAGCTACCGGCTATATAAGCAGCTCAACATGAGCCAGCTGTCGCTGCCGACCGGTTTCGACCTGCGGGAGCACTACTGCCGCCGGTGGCTCACCATCCGGCTGGTGCGGGAGCTGGCCGCGGCCGGCGACCACCTGCCCCAGCCGGGCATCCAGCGCTCGCGCTTCCTGGAGTCGCAAAAGCAATTCTTGTGCCTGGGGTTTGCGCGTCGCGACAACCTGCCGCCCTACTTGCGCACCAGCGTCATCCTGGGGATGCGGATGGATGAGGAGCTGGCCCAGGTCGTAAAGTTCGCCCACGACCCGGCCATTCCGGAGGGGCTGTTGAACGAGACGTGCGAGCGGTGCCCGCTGTCCCCGGCCGAGTGCACCGAGCGCGCGGCGCCCCCCACCCGGTGGCAGCAGCAGCAAATGATTGAGGAGCGCCACCGCGCACTGGCGCTCCTCATGCAAGAACAGCCTGCGGCCACATCCCAGGCCGTGTGATGGCCCTATCCCGAGTGCTTGCCCTATCGCGCGGGCGTCCTCGCCCGACAGGCACGGCAGGCCCCCCGGCAGCTGATGGCCTCGAGGCCCCCCTGGCTTGAGGCCCTCCTCAGCGCACGACCCCTTCGCTGACGAGCCGCCGCACGTCGTCGGGCGTGTAGCCCAGCAACTGAACCAGCACTTCCTCGGTGTGCTGCCCGAGGGTGGGCGGCGGGCCCGCCGGCCGCGCCGGGGTCAGGCTCATATGCTGCAAGGGGCTGCCCACCAGCTCCACGCGGCCTGCAGTGCTGTGCTCCACCGGCCAGCGCATGCCCCGGTGGCGGGCCAAGTCCGATTCAAACACCTGCTGCAGGCCCCACACCGGCGCGGCCGGCACCTTGGCGTCGGCCAGCGGCTTCAGCCACTCGTCGGTCGTGCGCTCCCGCAGCACCGCCTCCAGGATGGGAATCAGCTCGCCCCGGTTGCGCACGCGGGCCGGATTGGTGGCAAACCGCTCATCGGCGGCCAGCTCCGGCCGGCCGATGACGTGGCAGAAGCGCTCAAACTGGGCGTCGTTGCCGACGGCCAGGATGATGTACCCGTCGGCCGTGGGGAAGAGCTGGTACGGCACGATCTGCGCGTGAGCGTTGCCAAGGCGCTTGGGTTCCCGGCCCGAAACCAAATACGCCTGGGCCAGGTTGGCCATGGCCGCCACGGCCGCGTCCCACAGCGACACGTCCAGATACTGCCCCCGCCCCGTCTGCTCCCGGGCCCGCAGCGCGGCCTGGATCCCAATGGTGGCGTACAGCCCGCACAAGATGTCGACCCACGCCACGCCCACCTTCATGGGCACACCATCCGGTTCGCCCGTGACCGACATGATGCCGCACATCCCCTGTACGGCAAAGTCGTAGCCCGGCAGGTGGCTCATGGGGCCCGATTGCCCGAACCCGCTGATGGAGCAGTAGACCAGCCGCGGGTTGACGGCCGCGAGGCTGTCGTAGTCGAGGCCGTAGCGGGCCATGTCGCCGGGTTTCAAGTTCTCGATGAGCACATCGCTCTTGGCCGCGAGCTCCCTAACGATGCGCCGGCCTTGTTCGGTCTTGAGATTCACCGCGACGCTGCGCTTGCCGCGGTTTACCGAGAGGAAATACGCGCTCTCGGTGCCGGCGAAGGGCGGCCCCCACTGCCGCGTTTCGTCGCCCCGGGACGGGTCCTCAATCTTGATGACATCGGCCCCCAAATCCGCGAGGATCTGGGTGGCAAAGGGGCCGGCCAGTACCCGGGACATGTCCAACACCCGCACACCGGCCAGGGACGCCAACGGACCGCCGCCAGCCGGCGCGCGCTCGCCCTGCTCCATCACGCCACGATCCGCCCTCCAGTCGCGATGATGAGGTCGTCAACCATGAAGGTGGCGTCGCGGATCACCATGTCCATGTGGACGCTGCAGGCATGGGTGCCGCCGTAGAACAGGTCGCTCCCGAGCGCCACGTGGACGTTGCCCGCCGCCTTCTTTTCTTCTTCAAAGTCGTCGTTGCGCAGCGCTTTGGGGTTGAGGCCGAGCCCGATCTCGGCGATGTGGTCCGCGCCGGGCACCGTTTCCAGGATCTGCCGCAAGCGCCGCGCCCGCCGACCGCCTTCCACGGAAACCACTTTCCCCCGGCGGACTTCGATGTGAATCGGGTCATCCCCTGCCCCGACCCTGGCCACCGGCCCGTCGATGACCAGCGTTCCCTCGGCGGTTTCCGCGAGGGGTCGCTGGGAGATCTCGCCGTCGGAGAAGGCCGCCTCCCGGCCGGGCTCGCGGGCGATGCCGCATTCCACGATGACCGGATGGCCCATACCCGGCTCCTTGGTGTCGCCCGCGGTGAAGTTGGTTCCCCGCGGCGAGGTCACCGTCACCCGCG